>DAITPV010000079.1:0-8511 GCA_036833435.1 Actinomycetota bacterium
GAACCCGCAGTCCCCGGCGATGGCCGATTCGGCCAGGGTCACCGCCAGGCCGCCCTCCGAGCAGTCGTGGGCTCCGGCCAGCAGGTCGGTGTTGGCGGCCTCCACCAGGAACGAGACCAGCGCGGACTCGCGGTCGAGGTCCAGCCCGGGCGGGTGTCCGCTCACCGTGCCCAGGACGACTTCGGCGTACTCGGACCCGCCCAGCTCGGGGAACGTCTCCCCCAGGAGATAGACGATCCGCCCGGTGGCGAAGGCGGGAGCCACGGCCAGGCGATAGTCCTCCAGGAGCCCCAGCATCCCCACGATCGGCGTGGGGTAGACCGCCGAGTCCCCCGACTCGTTGTAGAAGGACACGTTCCCTCCGGTCACCGGGGTCCCCAGGGCCCGGCAGGCATCGCCCATCCCCCGCACGGCCTCGCGGAAGGCCCACATCACCTCGGGGCGCTCGGGGTTCCCGAAGTTGAGGCAGTTGGTCACCGCCAGCGGCCTGGCACCCACCGACGCCACGTTGCGGGCGGCTTCGGCGACGGCATGCGCTCCCCCGAGGTAGGGGTCCAGGTACCCGTACCGTCCGTTCCCGTCGGTGGACAGGGCCATGGCCCGGAGGCTGCCTTCGAGACGAACGATGGCCGCGTCGCCGCCGGGCCCGGACACCGTGTTGCCCTGCACTACCGAGTCGTACTGCTCCCACACCCACCGCTTGGAGGCCACGTTGGCCGACCCCAGCACGCGGAGGAACGCCTCGCGAGGCTCCACGGTCGGTGTGGCGAAGGTCGGATCGTCCTCCGCGATCTCGTCCAGCCACGACGGCGGGGCCATGGGGCGGCGGTACTCCGGACCCTCCTCGGCCAGGGACCGCGCCGGCACCTCGGCGACCACCCGTCCGCCGGACCGCACCCGCATCGCGTCGTCGCCGGTCACCCGGCCGATCACCGCCGACCGGAGCCCCCACTTCCGGCACACCGCCTCGACCGAACCGAGGTCCTCCGGCCGGACGATCGCCAGCATCCGCTCCTGGGACTCGGAGGTGAGCACCTCGTACGGCTCCATCCCGGTCTCCCGGAGCGGCACCGCATCGAGGTCCACCTCGGCGCCGGTCCCCGCCCGGGCGACGGACTCGCTGACCGCGCAAGTGATGCCGGCTCCGCCCAGGTCCTGAAGCCCGACCAGGAGCCCGGCGTCCACCATCTCCAGGCACGCCTCGATCAGGAGCTTCTCCGAGAAGGGGTCGCCGATCTGGACGGAGGGCCGGGCGTCGGCATCCCCGGCGTCGAGGGTCCTGGAGGCCAGCACCGAGACGCCCCCGATCCCGTCCCGTCCCGTGGTGGATCCGATGAGGACCAGGACGCTTCCCTCCCCCTCGGCCCGGGCGCGGATCAGGCGATCGGACGGGGCGATCCCCACACACATCGCGTTGACGGTTGGGTTGGGCCCGTAGCACGCCGCGAACCTCACCTCTCCGCCGACCGTGGGGACCCCGATGCTGTTGCCGTAGCCGCCGATCCCGGCCACCACGCCCGACAGCAGCCAGCGATTGCGGTCCTCGTCCGGCGGCCCGAACCGCAGGGGATCCAAGAGTGCCACGGGGCGAGCTCCCATCGACAACACGTCGCGCACGATGCCCCCGACGCCGGTGGCCGCCCCCTGGTAGGGCTCCACGGCGGAGGGGTGCGAGTGGGACTCAATCTTGAACACGCACGCCACCCCGTCACCGAGGTCCACCACCCCGGCGTCCTCGCCGGGCCCCACCAGGATGTGGGGACCCTCGGTGGGCAGGGTCCGCAGATGGACCTTGCTGGACTTGTAGGAGCAGTGCTCCGACCACATGGCGGCGTACATGGCCAGCTCCGCGCGGGTGGGATCGCGACCCAACGTCTTCCCGATGCGGTCGGCCTCGTCGTCCGTGAGCCCCAGAGCCCGGTGCAGCGGCTCCTCGGGCATCACACCCTGGCCAGGAGCGATGCCAGCAGGGACTCGAAGACCGGCTGGCCGCCGGTGGGTCCCACGTCGGGATCCACGGCGTGCTCCGGGTGCGGCATCAGCCCCACCACGTTGCCCGCCTCGTTGCTGACCCCGGCGATGTGGTTCGTGCTTCCGTTGGGATCGTGCTCGTTGCCGGTCTCACCGGCCGGCGAGCAGTACCGGAGCACCACCAGGCCCTGGTCCTCGATCCGGCGCAGGGCGTCGGGATCGGCCACGTACTGGCCCTCCCCGTGCTTCACCCACACCTCCAGGACGTCCCCGCCCTGGAGCACCGAGGTGAACGGCGTCGCGGTTCGCTCCACCCGAACGTGCACCCGGCGGCACACGAACGTCAGGCCGCGGTTCCGGATCAACGCTCCGGGAAGGATCCCCGCCTCGCACAGGATCTGGAATCCGTTGCAGATCCCCAGGACCGGACCACCCCGATCGGCGTGGTCCCGGACCGCCGCCATGACCGAGGCGAACCGGGCGATCGCGCCGGTGCGAAGGTAGTCGCCGTACGAGAAGCCTCCCGGGAGGATCACCGCGTCGGCGCCGCGGAGGTCGGCGTCCCCGTGCCACACGGGGAGCGGCTCGCCGCCCATCAGCCGCACGGCGCGCTGGGCGTCCCGGTCGTCCAGCGACCCGGGGAAGGTGATCACGGCGACCGTTGGCCGGCTCACCGAGCGTCCTCCACGTCAAGAACCCGGTACTCCTCGATGACCGGGTTGGACAAAAGTTGGCGGGCCACCTCCTCGACCACGTTCCGGGCCTGTTCGGGATCGGAGGCCTCCACGGTGAGCTCGACATGCTTCCCCATCCGCACGCCGGTCACGCCGGTCCAACCCAGTTGCGGCAGCGCGTCTTCCACCGCCTTGCCCTGAGGGTCGGCCATCCCCGCCTTCAGCATCACCACGACCTCGAACCGGTACCTCACAGCGCTCCGGATCTTCGGAGGTACTCGTCGAAGGGCTCGCCGGACACCCGCTCGTAGGCCTCCCGGTATCGTGATGCGGTCTGGCCCACGACGTCGGCCGGAAGCTCGGGGGGCGGCGGCTCGTGGTCCCATCCGCTGGCGTCGAGCCAGTCGCGGACGTACTGCTTGTCGAACGACGGCTGCGGCCCACCGGGGGCGTATCGATCGGCTGGCCAGAACCTGGAGGAGTCAGGAGTCATGACCTCGTCGCACAGGGCGATCTCGCCGTCGATGAACCCCAGCTCGAACTTGGTGTCGGCCAGGATCACGCCGCGCTCTCCAGCCAGCGCCGCCCCCATCTCGTACAGGGAGAGGGTGAGCTCCTTGAGGCGCTGCGCCAGCCCCTGGCCCACCAGCTCACCGGCGCGCTCCAGGCTGATGTTCTCGTCGTGGCCCTCCTCCGCCTTGGTGGCGGGAGTGAAGATCGGCTCGGGAAGGCGGTCGGACTCCTTCAGTCCCGCCGGCAGCTCGACGCCGCACACGGTGCCCGCTTCTCGGTACTCCTTCCATCCCGAGCCCGACAGGTAGCCCCGGGCCACGCACTCGATGGGGACCATCTTGGCCCGGCGGACCAGCATGGCCCGCCCGGCCAGCTCCTCGCGGTGGTCGCGGAACTCCTGGGGGAAGTCGTCCACCGCCGCGGTGATGACGTGGTTGGGCAGGATGTCCCTGGTCTTCTCGAACCAGAACAGCGAGAGCCCGGTGAGGACCCGGCCCTTGTCCGGGATGGGGGTCGGCAGCACCACGTCGAACGCGGAGATCCGGTCGCTGGTAACCATCAGCAGCTCGCCTGGCCCGGCGTCGTAGATGTCCCGGACCTTTCCCCGGGCGTGGAGCTCGGCGAGCACGCTCACGGCCTCACCTCCAGCTTCTCCAGCCGGGCGAACACCGAGTCGAGGTGCTCGAGCCGGGGACGGAACAGCTCATCGATGTCGCGATCCGACAGCAGGGCCCGGACCTTCTCCCGGGACAGCAGCTCCTCGCGGAAGTCCTTCCCCTCGTCCCACGCGGCCGCGGCCGACCCCTGGACGAATCGGTACGCGTCCTCCCGGCTCATCCCTCGGTCGACCAGCGCCAGGAGCACCTGCTGCGAGTACACCAGCCCGCCGCCCGACTCCAGGTTGCTCCGCATGCGCTCGGGGAACACCCGGAGCTCCTCGATGACGAACGTGGTGATGTGGAGCATGTAGTCCAGGACGATCGTGGAGTCCGGGAAGATCACCCGCTCCACCGACGAGTGGGAGATGTCTCGCTCGTGCCACAAGGCCACGTTCTCCAGCCCCGCCTGAAGGTTCGATCGGAGCAGTCGAGCGAGGCCGGCGATCCGCTCGCACAGGATCGGGTTCCGCTTGTGGGGCATGGCGCTTGACCCCTTCTGGCCCACCTCGAACGGCTCCTCGACCTCTCGCACCTCGGTGCGGGCCAGGTGACGGATCTCCAGGGCGATCTTCTCCAGCGTGGCCCCGGCCACGGCCAGGGCCGACAGGTACTCGGCGTGGCGGTCGCGCTGGACGATCTGGGTGGTGGCCTCGCCGGGCCGGAGTCCCAGCTCGCCGCACACGTGCTCCTCCACCGCGGGGTCCACGGCCGAGTACGTCCCCACCGCCCCACTGACCTTCCCCACCGACACGGTCTCCCGGGCCCGGAGGAGCCGCTCGCGGTCC
Source organism: Actinomycetota bacterium (assembly GCA_036833435.1). Classification (GTDB taxonomy): domain Bacteria; phylum Actinomycetota; class UBA4738; order UBA4738; family CALAEC01; genus DAITPV01. The sequence continues at coordinate 4,603 of DAITPV010000079.1, forward strand.
CTGGCCAGCTCGAAGGCCCACACCGCCAGCTTGTGGCCGAACGTGGTCGGCTCCGCATGCACCCCGTGGGTCCGCCCGACGCACGACGTGTCCCGATGCTCCAGGGCCCGGGACTTCACCACCCCCAAGAGCTGCTCGAGCTTCGCCAGGACCAGATCGGCGGCCTCGCGGAGCTGCAGCGCCAGCGTGGTGTCCAGCAGGTCGCTGGAGGTCATCCCGAAGTGGACCCACCGCCCGGCCGGGCCCACGGCCTCGGCGAACGCCTGGACGAACGCGGCCACGTCGTGCTTCGTGGCCTTCTCGATCTCCTGCACCCGGGCGGGATCCACCCGGCGGACCGCGCGGATGGACTCCAGGTCCTCGGGAGGGATCCGCCCCAGCTCGGCCCAGGCCTCGCACGCCAGGACCTCGACGCGGACCCAGTGGCGGAGCTTGGCCTCCTCCGACCACACCTCGGCCATCTCCGGGAGCGTGTATCGGGGGATCATCCCGTCGTCACGACCGGAAGCCCTCGGCCAGGGACTCCTTGAACTCGTGCAGCTTCTTCCGGACATCGGGGTCGCGGACCGCAAGGATCTGGGCGGCCAGGATCGCCGCGTTGACCGCGCCGTCGATCCCCACGGTGGCCACCGGGACCCCGCGGGGCATCTGGACCGTGGAGTAAAGGGCATCGGCCCCGCCGAGATGATCCGTGCCGACGGGCACCCCGATCACCGGGAGGACCGTGCGGGCCGCCACCGCGCCGGCGAGGTGGGCCGCCCGGCCGGCTCCGCAGATGATGGCCACCAGCCCGCGGCCCTCTGCGGTCCGGGCGTACTCGTCGACCAGATCCGGGGTTCGATGCGCCGACATCACCAGGAACTCGTGAGGGATGCCCAGGCGCTCAAGGATGGCCTGGCCCTGCTGCAGCACCGGCCGGTCCGACTCCGAGCCGACCAGGATCCCCACCAATGGGTCAGCCACCCGCCGCCTCCTTCGCGATATCGGTGCGGTGGTGCATCCCCTCGAACGAGATGCGGGCACAGGCCTCGTACGCCCGGTGGCGCGCCTCGGCCAGATCGGTTCCCAGCGCGCTCACGGCAAGCACCCTTCCACCTGAGGTGACCACTCTACCGTCCCGGCGAGCGGTCCCCGCATGGAACACCACGGCCTTGTCGCTCTGCCCGGCCTCCTCGAGCCCGCGGAGCTCGATCCCGGTCCGATGGGGGCCCGGGTACCCGCCCGAGGCCAGGACCACGGTGACGCAGGCATCGCCGGTCCACCGCACCGCTTCGGGGCTGAGGGTGCCGTCGGCGCACGAGGCCAGGACGGCCGCCAGATCGCCCTCGAAGCGAGGAACGATCACCTGGGTCTCGGGATCCCCGAACCGGGCGTTGAACTCCAGGACCTTGGGGCCCTCCGGGGTGAGGATCAGCCCTCCGTACAGGCACCCGCGATAGGGGATCCCCTCCTCCGCGAGCGCCCGGACCGCCGCCTCCATGACCTCGGTGAAGATGCGGGCTCCGGTCTCCGGGTCGACGGACGGAACCGGCGAGTACGCACCCATCCCCCCCGTGTTGGGCCCCAGGTCGCCATCGTCGATCCGCTTGAAGTCCTGGGCGGAGGCCAGGGGGACCACCCGCTCGCCGTCGGTCAGGGCGAAGGCGGAGACCTCGGGACCCTCGAGGAACTCCTCGACCAGCACCCGTTCGCCGGCGGGGCCGAAGGCCCTGTCCACCATGGCCTGGCGGATGGCCCGCTCCGCGTCCGGCCGGGTGGTGGCGATGGTCACTCCCTTTCCTGCGGCCAGCCCGTCGGCCTTCACCACATAGGGAGGCTGGACCGTGTCGAGGTAGGCGACGGCCTCGGACGCGTCGTCGAACCGCCGACCATGTCCCGTGGGGATCCCGTGCCGGACACACAGCTCCTTGGCCCACGACTTCGACGACTCGATCCGGGCGGCGGCCCGTGATGGCCCGAACGCCGCGAACCCCTTGGCCTGCAGCTCGTCGGCCAGCCCGGCGGCCACCGCCGCATCCGGGCCGATGACCGTGAGGTCGATCCGCTCGCGGTCCACCAGGTCGACGAGCGCGGGAAGATCCGTGGGGTCGAGGGGAACGCAGGCGGCCAGCTCTTCGATCCCCGCGTTCCCCGGCGCCGCGACCAGGGCGTCGACGGACGGGCTCTGGGCGAGCTTCCAGACCAGCGCGTGCTCGCGCCCTCCCCCGCCGACCACCAGGACCCGCACGGGCTAGGCGGCCTCCACGGTCTGCTCGCGGGCAGGACCGACGGAGATCGTCTGCACCGGGATCCCGGTCAGCTGCTCGATCCGTTGCACGTACGCCCTGGCCGCAGCGGGGAGCTCGCCGGCGCTCCGGGCGCCGACCAGCTCCTCGGGCCACCCCGCGAGCTCCTCGTAGACCGGCTCGGCCTTGTGGAAGATCGACTGATGCGGAGGGAAGTCCTCGTACTCCCGGCCCTCGAAGCGATAGGCCACGCAGATCTTCACGCTCGACAGGCCGGACAGGACGTCGAGCTTGGTGAGGAAGATCTCCGTCAGCCCGTTCAGCCGGGCCGCGTACCGGAGCAGCACCGCGTCGAACCAACCACACCGGCGGCGCCTGCCGGTGGTGGTCCCGAACTCCTGCCCTCGCTCCTGCATCCGGTTGCCGGCATCCCCGGTGTCCTCCGTGGGGAACGGGCCGGAGCCCACCCGGGTCACGTACGCCTTGGTCACCCCGATGACCCGTTCGATCTCTCGTGGCCCCATACCGGAGCCGGCCAGGGCGCCACCGGAGACGGTGCTGGAGGACGTGACGAACGGATACGTGCCGTGGTCCAGGTCCAGCAGCGTGCCCTGAGCTCCTTCCAGCAGGATGTGCTTCCCCTCTCGCAGCGCTCGGTACAGCACCGATGCCGTATCTGCGATGTGCGTGGACAGCCGCTCCCCATAGGCCATGTAGTCGCGGACGATCTCGTCGCGATCCAGGGGGAGTCGGTTGTAGACCTTGGACAGGATGGCGTTCTTCTCCTTGAGGACCACCTCGAGCTTCTGGTGGAAGATCTTCTCGTCGGTGAGATCCTGAACTCGGAGCCCGATCCGGGCCGCCTTGTCCGCGTACGCGGGACCGATCCCCCGCTTGGTGGTCCCCAGCTTCTGTTTCCCCAGGTAGCGCTCGGTGACTCCCTCCAGCTCCAGGTGGTACGGCATGATCAGGTGGGCATTGGACGACACCAGCAGTCGGGAGGTGTCGATCCCCCGGCTCCCCAGCTCATCCATCTCCTCCAGGAGGACCTTGGGGTCGATCACCACGCCGTCGGCGATCACCGGGGTGATGTGGGAGTACAGGATGCCGGAGGGGATCAGGTGGAGCTTGAGCGTCTGTCCTCCGGCCTTGATGGTGTGGCCGGCGTTGTTGCCGCCCTGGTACCGGACTACGAAGTCCATGTGGTCGGCGAGCAGGTCGGTGGCCTTGCCCTTGCCCTCGTCACCCCATTGGGTGCCAACGAGGATGGTGGCCGGCATCGGTTCCTAGCGTAACGTGACGGCGGGGGCCCCGAGGGGCCCCCGCGAGTGGTCATGAGCGGCTAGCGCTCGATCCGGAACTTGATCCGGACGTGGGTGTGGTACTCCTTGATCTCGCTCCCGTCCACCACGGCCGAGGTCTCCAGCACGTCCATCCCCTCGATCCCGCGGAGGGTCTTGGCCGCGTCGGAGAGCGCCTGTGATGCAGCGTCCCGCCATGACTCGGAGGACACCCCCACCAGGTCGATGGTCTTGATGACCGCCACGCTCACCCTCCTCTCGCTCTCGCCGGACCCGAGCGGGCCCGGCGGCATTCTACGGAACCGGCTCCCCGGCGGGCCAACCGGCGAGGGCGCTCAGGAGTTGTAGACGTCGATCATCCGCCGGTAGTTGGCGGAGATCCG
>DAITPV010000080.1:0-8240 GCA_036833435.1 Actinomycetota bacterium
CCGTCAACCGGTCGGCTCGGCTTGGCAGCCAGGGCCAGGCCGGACGACCCGCAGGCGCCGCGAACCTCCACGGCCACCGAGCCGACGCCTTCGGGGATGTCGAACTCGAGATCCACCAGGGCCTCGCTCCCCGCGGGGATCCCCGAGTCGAACGGCTGCTGCTCGACGCCGATCCGGGTGGCCCGGTCGTGGATCGGATACAGCTCCCGCTCCGCGGTGACCAGGTACTGACACGACAGGTCCAGCCGCGCGGGCGCGTCCGAGCCGTTGACGACGTTGGCGGTGATCGAGCAGAACTTCCCCTCAGCCGCGACCCGGTCTCCCGGACCGATGACGTTGTCGAAACCGCAGTCGGCGCTTCTGATCTCGAAGGTGAGGGGCCCGTCGGTGCCGGTGGCCTCGGTGGGGAACGGGTCGGTGAACTCCCCCACGGGCTCCGGTCCGCCGCCGGTCAGCGAGACGACGATCACCACGGCCGCGACCACCGCGGCGGTTCCCCCGATCACCCACCACTGACGCCGGCGGTCGGGCGGGGGGGTGGGTTGCTTCGTTCGGCCGGCGGTCACCCGTCCGCGGGCTCGGGCCGGCCGGGCTGCTCGGGAACGGTGCCGCGCTTGGGGACCATGACCTTGCGGCGGAAGTACAGCACCTCGGCCCCATCCTGGTTGTAGCCCCGGGTCTCCACGGTGACCACGCCACGGTCGGGCTTGGAGGACGACTCCTTCTTGTCCAGCACCGTGGTCTCCGCGTACAGGGTGTCGCCGTGGAACATGGGAGCCTTGTGCAGGAGGGACTCCACCTCGAGGTTGGCGATGGCCTTCCCCGACACGTCGGGGACGCTCATCCCCAGGGCCAGCGAGTACACCAGGTTCCCCACCACCACGTTGCGCTTGAACTGCGTCTCGGTCTCGGCGTAGTGCGCGTTGGTGTGCAGTGGGTGATGGTTCCAGGTGATCGCGCAGAACAGGTGGTCGTCGTACTCGGTGATGGTCTTCCCCGGCCAGTGCTTGTAGACGTCGCCGGCCTCGAAGTCCTCGTAGTACCGCCCGAACGGCCGAGCCTCGGTCATGACACCTTGTGCCGGTCCAGGAGCTGGCGGGCGATGACCACCTTCTGGATCTCGCTGGTTCCCTCGCCGATCAGCAGGAAGGGCGCATCACGGTACAGGCGCTCGATGGTGTACTCGGCCGAGTAGCCGTACCCGCCGTGGACCCGAAGGGCCTCGGTGACGATCTCGTGGCAGGCCTCGGAGCAGAAGTACTTGGCCATCCCGGCCTCGAGGTCGGAGCGCTCCCCCGCCGACTTCTTCCTGGCGGCGGACAGCATCATCAGCTTGGACGCCTCCAGGAGCGTGCCCATGTGCGCCAGCTTCTCCTGGATCATCTGGTGCTGGGCGATCGGCTTCCCGAACGTGGTGCGCTCCTGGGCGTACCGGATCGCTTCCTCGAACGCCCGGGTGGCTAGCCCCACGGCCCGGGCCGACACGTTGACCCGGCCGACCTCAATCCCGTCGAGGACCTGATGGAATCCCTTGCCCTCCTCGCCTCCCAGGAGGTTGGCGGCGGGGACCCGGTGGTCCTCGAAGACCAGCTCGGTGGTCTCCACTCCGTGATAGCCCATCTTCTCGATGTTCGGGGGGACCGTGATGCCCTCGAATGTCTGGGCCCCCGGCTCCTTCTCCACGTACAGGAGGCTCATGCCTTTGTACGCCGGGTCCGCGGAAGGGTCGGTCTTGCACAGGAGCACCACGAGCCCGGCACGCAGCCCGTTGGTGACCCACATCTTCTGGCCGTTGACCACGTACTCGTCGCCGTCGCGGACGGCCTTGCACTGGATGGCCTGCACGTCCGAACCCGCGCCGGGCTCCGACATGGACAACGCGGCTCGGAGCTCGCCGGTGGCCATCTTCGGGAGCCACCGCTCCTTCTGCTCGTCGGTCCCGTGCTTGTTGAGGAGGTACACGCCCATGAAGTGCGTGTTCAGGACGCCCGACAGCGACATCCACCCTCGGGACAGCTCGGCGACCACCAGCGCGTACGTCATGAGGTCCATGCCGGCCCCGCCGAACTCCTCGGGGGCGGTGAGGCCGAACAGCCCCATCTCCTTCATCTGCTCCACGATCTTCTCGGGGAACTCGTCGCGATGCTCGAGCTCCTCGGCGACCGGGTACACCTCCTGCTCCACGAACTCCCGGACGGCCTGGACGATGGCTCGCTGGTCCTCGGTAAGGTCGACGGAGCTCACTCGGCCTCCCACTCCTTCTTGAAGTCGTCCCACGCCTTCTGCGGAGCCAGGCCGGCGGCCTTTCCCCGGGCGGCCAGCTGCTCGGCCATCTTCCGGCTGGCCTCGTCGATCATCTCGTTGCCGAACATCACCGCGCCGAGCCGCTCCACCTCGGTGGCATGGCGGTACGCCTCCAGCATCGCTTCGGCCTTGTCGAACTCCTCCTGGCTGGGGGTGAACACTTCGTTGAGGACGTCGACCTGTCCGGGGTGCAGGGCCCACTTGCCGTCGTAGCCCAGGGCCCGAGACCGGGTGGCCATCTCCCGGAACCCGTCGAGGTCCTTGATCAACAGGTACGGCCCATCGATGGCCTGGAGCCCCGCGTGTCGGGCGGCGATGAGGATCGTGGACAGCACGTGGTGCCAGTGGTCGCCCGGGTAGCCGGGCATCGGCAGTCCGGCGGTCACGGTGGGAAGTCCAAGCGACGCGCTCATGTCGGCCGGCCCGAAGATGAGGGTCTCCGCCCGGTCCGACGCCGAAGAGATCTCATGGATGTTCCGAAGCCCGGTGGCGGTCTCGATCTGGATCTCGAGCCCGATCCGTTTCTCCAGGCCCGTGGTCTCCTCGATCATCCGAAGGAGGTTGTCGACAAACTCGACGTCGGACGCGTACTCGACCTTGGGGATCATGATGCAGTCGAGGAGCTCGCCGGCGTTCTCCACCACATGGAGCACGTCGTGGGCGCACCATTTCGTGTACACGCCGTTGATCCGGACCACCACAGTCTTGCCGGTCCAATCACCTTCCTTGAGCGCCTCGACCACGTTGCTCCGGGCCTCCTCCTTGGCCAGGGGGGCCACCGAGTCCTCGAGGTCCATGAACACCTCGTCGGCGGGCAGCGTCGGACCCTTGGCCAGCATCTTGAGGCTCGATCCGGGGACCGAGAGACACGATCGACGAGGCCTGGTCACGCGTTCGGACATCGATTCCTCCGATTTGGGGCCCCAATGGTAGCCGGTCCCCCGCCGAGGCCGCAGTTCAAGGAACTTTCCGCCCCAACCGATGGACATCGATGCTGGTAGCGGCGAGAATCGAGGACCCGATGCCTTCCCCGCAGGGCAAACGCTGGATCCCCCGTGCGCTGGCCGTCCTGGTGATGGCCGGCGCCGTTCTGGGGATCCTTCCACCGGCGATCGGCGGTCCGCCGCCGACCGTGGTGCGCAGCGTGGGCATCGGTCTGGACCGGCTGGTTCCGGGAGGAGACCGCTCGCTCCGCTCTCCGCGGGCCGTGGCGCTGATGCCCCGGAAGACTTGGTCCGACGCCGTGACGACCTGTGCGCCGATCCGGTTCACCATGGTCGGGTTCACCTGGCGGCAAGGCGGGGCCGCCGTGGTCCCCGCTCGCGTGGCGTGGGGGGGGACGGAAGGGCTGGGCCGGCCGGTGAAGGTGGTCGCCGATCCCGACGAGGCCCCCGACGCGGACTCGGCCGAAGCTGCCGCGGCGCTGGCAGGAACCCCTCCCCTGTGGACCGGGGAGGCCCGGTGCGCCCGGGTGCGGCTCCGGTTGCCGGCCGGCGAAGCCATGAGTGACGTGCGAGCGGTGTTCATCAACACCTCGGGAACGGCGACCGATCCTTCGGCGTTCGAGGCCGTGGCCTCGGCGATGGCCCGCGTCTGGGGGATGGCGTCACCGGAGCCGGCCGCGGCGATGACCGCGAGGCCGGCGATCATCCCGCGAGCCGAGTGGGGTGCCAGGGAGGGCATGCGCCGGTGTGGATCACCTGACTACGCCGAGGGCGGTGTGGATATGGCGTACGTCCACCACACCGTGAACAGCAACGGGTACGGGATGTCGCAGTCCGATGACCTGATCCGGGGGATCTACGCGTACCACGTGCAAGGACGGGGCTACTGCGACATCGCCTACAACTTCCTGGTGGATCGGTTCGGGAGGATCTACGAGGGGCGGTACGGAGGCGTGGACCAGCCGGTGATCGGCGCCCACGCCATGGGGTTCAACACCGGAAGTGTCGGCGTTGCCGCGCTGGGGACGTTCACGGTGACCAATCCCCCGAAGGTCATGGTCAAGGCGTTCACCCGGTTGCTGGCGTGGCGCATGGACGTGGCCCACGTCCGGCCGACCGGAACCGCGGTGATGACGTCCGGCGGTGGCCCGGCCACCAAGTTCGACAAGGGTGAGGAGGTCACCCTCGCAGCGATCTCGGGGCACCGAGATACCGGGTTGACCACCTGTCCCGGAGGCCGGCTGTACAAGCGGCTCCGGGTGATCCGGCTACGCGCCGAAGCACTGGGGCTGCCGAAGATCTGGAACCCCACGAAGTCGGCCGAGTCGGTCCCCATCGGCACCCCGGTGACCTTCGGAGCATCGTTGTCGGGAAGCCTGAGCTGGACCGTCGAGGTTCGGGACTTCTGGGGGACGGTGGTGAGCTCCGGATCCGGCGGCAGCGGGGTCGTGTCACACAGCTTTACGCCGACCATCCCCGGGGCCTACTCCGTGTCGATCAAGGCCTCCAACGTGACCACCGGCGCCGTGGCCCGCGACGCAGCACTCAGCGTGACGGCTACCTGAAACCTATCCGCCGGCCGCGAGGGCGGATTCGGCCAGGACGTCGAGCCCTTCCGCCAGCTGCTCGTCAGTGATCACCAGCGGGAGCAGGTGCCGGAGCACGTTCTTGTAGATCCCACAGCTCACGGTGACCACGCCTCGCTCGGCCGTTCCGTTCACCAGCTTCGAGGTGAACTCCTTGTTCGGCTCCTTGGTCTCGCGGTCCTTGACGAACTCCACGCCGATCATGGCGCCGACACCGCGAACCTCGCCGATCTCCGGGACGTCGCGGGTCAGCTCCTCCCACCGCGACCGGATCTCCTTGCCGACCAGCTCGGCGCGCTCGATGACTCCCTCGTCCTCGATCACCTGCAGGACCGCGTTGGCCGCGGCACAGGCCACCGGGTTGCCCACGTACGTCCCGCCGATCGTGGAGTCCCCCGGTGCATCCATGAGCTCCGTGCGGCCCACCACGGCGGACAGCGGGTATCCGGAGGCCAGGGACTTGGCCAGCGTGATCAGGTCCGGCTCCAGGCCGAAGTGCTCGGACGCCAGGAACTTGCCGGTGCGTCCGCACCCGCTCTGGATCTCGTCGGCGATCGTGAGGATGCCGTGGCGCCGGCAGAGCTCTTGCAGGCCCGAGAGGAAGTCCGGGCTGGGGACCACGAAGCCGCCTTCTCCCTGGATGGGCTCCACGATGGCGGCGGCAACCGTGGCCGGATCGACCACCGTGGTGAACGCTCGCTCCAGGGCCTCGAGGGCGAACCGTCCGGCGTCGTCGGGGTGAGCGCTGCGATACGGGTACGGATACGGGAGCCGGTAGACCTCGGGAGCGAACGGCCCGTAGCCGGTCTTGTAGGGCTGGTGCCGGCTGGTGAGGGTCATGGTGAGCAGGGTCCGGCCGTGGAACCCGCCCTCGAAGCACAGGATCGCCGGCCGGCCCGTGGCCACCCTGGCGATCTTCACCGCGTTCTCCACGGCCTCGGCGCCGGAGTTGGCCAGGAACACCTTCCGGTCTCCGCCCACCAGACGGACCAGGCGCTCAGCGAGCTCGACGTACGACTCGTATGGGATCACCGAGAAGTCGGTGTGGGAGAACCGAGCCGCCGCGTCGCGGACCGCCTCCACCACCTTGGGGTGGGAGTAACCGACGATGTGACAGCCGAGGCCGCCGGAGAAGTCGAGGAACGTGTTGCCGTCCACGTCGGTGACGGCGGCGCCCTCCCCTCGGTCGATCACGAAGGGCACGTGCAGGCTGAGGGCGTCGGTGATGACCCGTTCCTTGCGCTTGGTGATGGCCCTGGACTTGGGTCCGGGGATCTCGGTGACCAGCTCGATCGTGGACAACGGCTCCTCCTGGATGGGTTCGCCTTCAGGCTACCGAAGCGTCCCGATGCTGTCAGGACGGGACGGAGCGTGGCCCGGTGGGATGATGGACGAGGTGGCCAACGACCCCCTCGACGGACTCTCAGGGGAGTCCTTCTGCTACCTGACCACGATCGGGCGGCGCACCGGGCGTCCCCATGAGATCGAGATCTGGTTCGGGACTCGGGGCTCGACTCTGTATCTCCTGTCCGGCGGCGGCGACCGTTCGGACTGGGTCCGGAACATTCAGGCGAACCCGGACGTCTCCGTCCGCATCAAAGACCGCACGTTGAAAGCGAGAGGCCGGATGGTCACCGACCCCGACGAGGAGCAGGGTGCTCGGCACCTGCTGGCGGCCAAGCACCAGGCGTGGGAGGAGGGACAACGGCTGAGCCGGTGGGCCAGCACCTCGCTCCCGGTGGCTCTCGACCTCCAGCGGTGACCACGATCCACACCATCGGCCATGGAGCCCGGGACATCGACTCGTTCCTCGCGCTCCTCGAGGGAGCAGGGATCCGGCGGTTGGTCGACGTACGGTCCGCCCCCGGCTCCCGGAAGCACCCGCAGTTCGGCAAGGACGCTCTGGCCGCCTCCCTGGAGAAACGGGACATCCGGTACGAGTGGCGGAAGGAGTTCGGCGGCTGGCGCCGGGCCCGGCCGGACTCCCGGCACACCGCGTTGCGCGTCTCCGGCTTCCGCGGCTACGCCGACCACATGGAGAGCGAAGAGTTCCGGACGGCCCGCGATCGTCTGATCGTAAGCTCGGGAGCCACGCCGACCGCGGTCATGTGCGCCGAGTCCCTGTGGTGGAAGTGTCACCGCCGGATGCTGGCGGACGGGCTGGTGGCGGCGGGCTGCGAGGTGCGCCACATCATGGAGGGAGGAAGACAGGATCCGCACCGCCTCTCCTCGGGTGCACGGATCGAAGGGGACCTGCCCGTCTACGACGTTCCAGAAGAGGAGTCCGGCCAGCAGCGACTGGTCGAGTAGCTCTACGAGAGCTTCGGCGCTGCGATCTCCGCGAGCTTCTTGGCCGCCTCGAAGCACTGGTTCTCGTCCATGTAGCCCACGAACTGGATCGTCAAAAGCGTGTCACCCCTCAGGACGCCGAAGATGCGGCCCATCCCGTACCAGGCGGCCTTTTCGCCGATGCCCGGAACGTCCTGCGGCTGGGGCATCATCATCGGCATCATCGCCGCGCCGCCCGGCGAGTAGATCACCAGGTTGACGCTCTTCCCTCCACCGGCCTTGGCGATGAAGTTACATACGGTCGGCTGGTTGGCCGGGGCACTGGTTCCTTCCTCGAACGGCTCGCCGAGCGCGGCTTCCATGTCGGCGGCGGTGACCAGAGAACACGCTTCCATCGGAGACCCCTTTGGCTCGGTGGGCCCGCCGATTGTGGGTGGCGTGCCCACCACTGTCAATCGGCGAAGACCTCCAGCGGATGCATCAGATCGCCCAGGACCGCCACCAAGCTTTCGTAATCGAGCTCCGGCGCCTCCAGGCGGAGCCGCTCGGCGCGGCGAAGGGCCTCCCGGATGCCCGCCCGGCATCTCTCGTCGAGCTCCGAAGAGCCCAGCCGGTCATCGGCTTCGCGCAGGGCTTCCTCGAATTCCAGGACCGCCTCGGCCACAGACCGCCGAACCGCACCGCGCGGTGACGGAACCGCCGCCACCAGCGCCGCCTTCGCACGTTCGACCTCCGTCAGGGCTGCGCTAAAACCGTCGTCGCCCACGATCGTCGATGCTACCGCTCCGTACAATGGCTCCCGATGCGCCTCCTCCTCATCGTCAACGTCAACGCCGCGTCCGTCACCCGCCGTGCCATCGAGGTGATCCAGGCCGCACTCGCTTCGGAGTTCAAGGTGGAGATGGCCATGACCAAGCGGCAGGGCCACGCCACCCACCTGGCCCGAGGCGCGGCGCACGAAGGCATCGACCTGGTGGTGTCCATGGGCGGGGACGGGACTGTCAACGAGGTGGTCAACGGTCTGGCCACCACCCAGGTGCCCATGGCCATCATCCCCGCGGGCGGCACCAACGTCCTGGCCCGCTCGCTGGGGATCCCCCGCGATCCCATCGAGGCC
>DAITPV010000081.1:0-8092 GCA_036833435.1 Actinomycetota bacterium
CCACCACCACCGCCCCCCGGTCAACCACCGGGCCAGGGGCCGCCCTCCTGGCCCCCCGCTCAGCCACCCGCACAGCCGCCGCCCTCGTGGCCCCCGGGCCAGCAGCCCGGAGGAACTCCGCCGAGGAAGACCGGGCTGATCGTCGGCCTGATCGTCGGCGTGCTGGTCCTGGCGGCCGGTGGCGTCGCGGCGTTCGTCCTGCTGGGCGGGGACGACGGCAACGGCGACGGCCCTCCGGTCCCACCGCCCGATGGGCAGGACGGGCAGGACGGCCAGGCAGCCCAACCGGGCCCGGGCACGCTGGTGTTCATGAGCGACCGGGACGGCGATTACGACATCTACCTGATGAACGAGGACGGAAGCGGGGTCCGGGCCCTGACCGACAACTCGTTCCTCGACCAGCGTCCCTCGTGGTCGGCGGACGGAACCCGCTTGTCGCTGTCCAACGATGAGGACGGCGACTACGACATCTACGTCATGAACGCCGACGGATCCGGCCTGACCAAGCTCACCGACAACACCGAGTCTGACATCGCCAGCACGTGGAGTCCTGACGGGACGCAGGTCGCCTACACCACCGACCGGGCCGGCGATTTCGACGTCTCGGTGATCGGGGTGGATGGCTCCGACGACACGTTGCTGACCCTGGATCCCAAGCGGGACGGCAACCCGGACTGGTCGCCCGACGGGACGCAGATCGCGTACCAGAGCAACCGGCTGGGGGACTTCGACATCCACGTGATGGACGCCGACGGCTCGAACCAGAGCGCCATCACCTTCCAGACCGGGAACGACGGCGACCCGGCCTGGTCCCCCGACGGGACACAGATCGCCTACACCAGCAGCGTCGAGGGCAAGCGAGACATCCACGTGATGAGTGCGGACGGGTCGAACATCACCATGCTGGTGGACACTCCCGGCGAGGACTTCGCTCCATCGTGGTCCCCCGACGGGACGAAGATCGCCTTCTCCAGCCGGGACGCCTCGGGGCAGGACGACATCTACGTGGTGAACGCCGACGGCACCGGGCTGACCCAGGTCACCACCGACCCGGGGAACGACTTCGACCCGGAGTGGTTTCCGGTCTGATCAGGGGGTCCGCTCGCCCGGTGAAGTCCTTGCGGGAGCGCTCCTGGCGAGCTACCCCCCCGAACCCCCCGTCTAACTGGACTCGCTGAGCCGGGCGGCCAGGCGCTCCTCGGCCTCCGAATCACCTAACCGACCCGCGATCTTCTGGGCCCGGCGCCACATCTCCTGAGCCTGCTCCGTCGCCCCGCGGGCGGCGGCCTTCGCTCCGGCCCGCTCCAGGTAGTCGAAGGCCTTGGGAAGGTCCCGGCTCTGGGTCCAGTAATGCGCCAGCAGCTCGAGATGGTCGTCGATGGTCGCCGCGTACACCTCCTCGGCGACCGAGGCGACCTGGCCGGAGAGCTCTCGTTGGGTGGCGGGCGGCAAGGTCGATAACGCCGATTCCTGCAGCAGGCCGTGGCGGAACGTGTACTCCACCTCCGGATACCGGCGGAGCTCGCGGATGATGTCGGCCCGCAGCAGCAGGGCCAGGTCCCCTTCCAGATCCGGGGTCTCGACCAGCCGCTCCAGGAGCCGAACCGGGAAGGTCCTTCCCACCACCGAGGCCACCTGGGCCAGCCGCCGGGGCTCCGGCGGGAGCCGGTCGATCCTGGCCACCAGGAGGCTCTCCAACGCCGGGGGCAGAAGGTCCTCCTTGGATACGGACAGGGTCCACGTGCGCCGCCGTTCCAACACCCCGGACTCGATCAACCCGCGAAACAGCTCCTCGAGGTACAGGGGGTTTCCCTCGGCGCGGTCCACGATCGCCTGGCGGGTCCACTGGTCGAGCTGCCCGCCGGGGATCAGGGCGTCGGCCATCTTCTCGGCGTCCTCCGCGGGGAGCGGGCCGAGCTCCAGCTCCTCGGCTCGATGGGCATAGTCGGCCAGCACTCGGACGCGGAACTTCCATCCCTCCGACTGCATGTCCTTCCGGAAGGTCGTTGCCAGGAGCAGCGGTGCGCGGTCGGTGACCTCCAGCAGGTCCTCGGCCAGCTCCCGGGTGGACGGGTCGGCCCAGTGGAGGTCTTCAACGGCAACGATCAGTGGCTTCTGCTCAGTGAGGCTCTCGATCCAGGTTCGGTACGCGGCCCGGAGGCGCGCGGCCATGTCCTCGGGGGGGACCTTGGCCAGCTCCGCTTCCGCGTCCGGCTCGAGCTTGACCGAGAGCAGCCGACCCAGGAACGGGAGAACCTCGGGCAGCCGGGAGCCCAGGCACTGGTTCAGTCGGGCTCGAAGCCGGGTTCGCACCGCGACCTCGGCCTCCCCGCCGGACACCCCCAGCCAGTCCCGAAGCATCTCCACGAATGGGGCGTACAGGAGCTCGCTGCCGTACGACATGCACCGCCCCTCGAGCCACGTCACCCGATCGCCGGCGATGTCGCGCAGCTCTGAGAGCAGCCGGGTCTTGCCGATGCCCACGTCGCCGAGGACCTCGAGGATCTGTCCACGTCCCGAACCGAGGTCGCCGATCAGGGCTCGGAGCCGCTCGAGCTCGCGCTCCCGCCCGACCAACGGTGTGCGGGATACCTCTTGCTCCGTTCGGAGGCCCACCAGCCGCCACCATTGGACCGGCTCCTCCCGGCCCTTGACGGCCACCTCCCCCAGTGACTCCATCACGAACTGATGCGCCAGCAGCCGGGCCGAGGCATCCCCCACCGCGGTTGTTCCCGGCTCGGTGGCCGACTGCAGACGGGCGGCCACGTTCGTGGCGTCGCCCAGCCCCACGGCCTGTGGGTTCGCGCCGCCGACAAGGCCCACGCCGACCTGCCCGCTGTTGATTCCCACCCGAACGTTGAAGTCGGTGATCCCCCACGCCTCGGCGATGTCCCGGGCGTACTCCTTGACCACCTCGTGGATGCGCAGCGCCGCCAGGGCGGCCCGCTCGGCATCGTCCTCGTGTGCCGCCGGCAGGCCGAAGTACGCGGCGATCCCGTCTCCCATGTACGCCTGGATGGTCCCGCCGTACTCCTCAACCGCGTGCGTCATCCGACTGACGCATTCTCCGATGAGGGCCTTGACCTCGTCGGGAGACAACCGCTCACCGAGGGAGGTGGAGCCCACCACGTCGGCGAACAGGGCGGTGACCGGACGGAGCTCGTCCGCTCCTGCCGACGGCGAAGGTCTCGGGGACGCCTCCGAGGCCGCAACATCCTGCGCGGCCCCGCACGAGGGGCAGAAGCGTGCCCCATCGGGCACCGAGGAACCACAGGAAGGACAGGTCACATGCGTCGGATACGTCCGGCTACGGGCATTCTAGGGGACCGGGCCAATGGCGACGGTCGGCGGCCTTCGGCTACCCTTTCTGCTCTGAGGGAGGGCGAGGATGAGCGAAGACGCGGCCTCGGCCGAGGCCCGAGCAACCATCGAGCGGCAAGCGAAGGAGATCGAAGAGCTCCGCGGTCGCCTCGAGACCGAGACCGCGGCCCAGGATCTCCGCGAAGCCCTTGTTCTGGCTACCTCCGCGGGGACCATCGGCTCCCCGGTCAAGAGCGACCGGCTGCTGGAGATGATGATCCGAACGGCGATGCAGATCGTCGGCGCGGAGTCGGCGTCCCTGTACGCCATCAAGGAACGCACCGAGGAGCTGTCGATCGAGATCGCCGTGGGCCCATACGCCGAGGAGGTCAAGGGGCTGCGGGTCCCGCTGGGAGAGGGCATCGCCGGTCTGGTGGCCATCAGCGGGCAGGCCATGGCCATCGCCGACGCCGAGAAGGACCCCCGGGTGCTCGCCGAGATCGGGGAGCGCATCGGCTACCGGCCCAAGAGCATCCTGGCCGTCCCTCTGGGGGTCCGTGACCGGGTCATCGGCGTGCTCCAGCTGCTCGACAAGGTGGGCGCACCGACGTTCTCGCAGCAGGACATGGAGCTCCTTGGCCTGTTCGCGGAGCAAACCGCCACGGCCATCGAGCTCACCAGGACGTACAAGCGGCTCGGCCCGCTCCTCACCGACGCGCTGAGCGTTGCCGGCGGCGGAGGACTGCACCCCGGAGACGACCGGCGGCGGAGGTCCGCGACGTTCGCCATCTCCATCGAGGAGGAGCCCTCCTATCTGGAGACCATGGAGCTGGCCAGCCTGGTCCAGGAGATCGCCTGGCAGGGAGACGACGAGCTCAAGGTGTGCCAGCGGATCCTTCGAAGCTTCTCCGAGTACCTCCGGACGCGGCCCGACCCGTTCGGTGGTGAGGAGTGACGGTCACCAGCAGACCGGGCTGGAGCGCTCCGTTCGCCCCGGACGCCCTTCGTCCGGTCGAACGGATGCTGCCGTTCCAGGACATCACCCCCGAGTGGGCATGGGGCGGGAGCACCGGCAAGGGTGTGAAGGTCGCGGTCGTCGACAGCGGTGTGGAGGCGGGCCATCCCGCGGTCGGCGAGGTGGCCGGGTACTGCGCGGTCTCCGAGAACAAGGACGGCGTCATCTCCTACGACACCGAGCCACACGAGGACCTGTTCGGCCACGGCACCGCGTGCGCCGGAATCATCCGGTCGCAGGCACCCGACTGTGAGATCTACAGCGTCCGGGTCCTGGGGAAGGCGCTGATAGGAACAGGCAGCGTTTTCGCCGGCGGCCTTCGGTGGGCCATCCAGGAAGGCATGCAGGTGTGCAACCTGAGCCTGACCACCCCCAAGAAGGCGTTCTTCGGCGTGCTCCACGAGCTGGCCGACCAGGCGTACTTCAAGAACGTGATGCTCGTGACCTCAGCCAACAACATGCCGGTGCGGAGCTTTCCGGCCATGTACGCCTCGGTGATCTCCGTGGCATCCCACGAGGTGGCCGACCCCGACCTGTTCTATTACAACCCCGAGCCCCCGGTGGAGTTCGGCGCATACGGCATCGACGTCCGGGTGGCGTGGAAGGACGGCGGGCACATGACCACCACCGGCAACAGCTTCGCCACGCCACACATCGCCGGCCTGGTGGCCCGGATCCTGAGCAAGCACCCGGGGCTCACGAACTTCCAGGTCAAGTCGATCCTCCAGGCTCTGGCGGCCAACTCTCGGCCCGCCGGGGAGCAGGAAGCCGCCGGGTAAGCAGATGCCGGAGCGCAGCGGCCGGACCACGCTCGCCGATGTGTCTCTTTTCCGGGGCTTCTCGGCCGAAGAGCTCGAGGGAGTGGCCGCGGTGATGCACGAGAAGATCCTGCCCCCCTCCAGCTTCGTGATCATCCAGGACCAGCCCGCCCACGTGCTTTACGTGGTCCTCTCCGGCAGCCTGAAGGTCCAAGTCGATCTGCCCGACGGGACCCAGGTGGTCGTGGCGGTGGTCGGCCCGGGCGAGGTCCTCGGGGAGCTGGGGCTGATCGACGGGAAAGGACGGTCGGCAACGGTCATCACCCTGGATGACTGCACCCTGCTGTGGATGGACCGGGAGAGCTTCGAGGATTGCCTCCGGAAGTATCCCGTGATGACCCGCAACCTCCTGGAGATCATGTCCGGCCGCATGCGCCAGGCCAACGCGCACGTCCAGGCCCTGGCATCGATGGACATGATCGGCCGGGTGGCCCACGAGCTCCTGACTTTGGCCGATCGGTACGGGCGGCCCGGATCGGATGGCGGCGTGCTGATCCCCATCCCCCTGAATCAGTCGGACCTGGCCGGGCTGATCGGAGCGTCGAGGGTCCGCGTGAACCAGGTACTCGGTGAGTTCAAAAAGCGCGGATATCTCAGCATTAGCCGGGCCCATCGGGTGACGATCCGGGACCCCGCCGGCCTGGAGAAGCGAGCCCAGAACTGAGATGTCCGGACTTGTCCCCGGCGTGTCCCGCATTTAACCCTGCACTGGTCAACGGCTTGATTGTTGGCACTCCCTTATCGCCGGTAGAACAGTGTTGGCAGACGGCAACAGCGCCGGAGGAGATTCGCGAAGCGCCGAGGCCGTCGGGGAACATCGGCCCAACAGAGAGGAGAACGGATGGCCGACCAGCCGCAGGGCCCGCAGGACAAACCGCCCGAAGGGGCACAGACCGTGCCCGAGGACGCACAGCAGGAGTTCGACCGCCGGCAGGAAGCGGTGCTCGAGAAGCTCCTGGACGCGGCCTCGAAGGACCCCGGGTTCAAGGACAAGTACATGAAGAACCCGGAGGCGACTCTCCAGGAGCTGGGGATCGCCGAGGAGGTCGAGCAGGTCGAGTCCGAGCGACCGATCCTCACCGGCGACGTCGCAGGACAGAGCGCCTGGTACAGCTGGTGGTACAAGCACCGCCACTACACCTACCGGCGGCACTGGCACCACCTCCTCTAGCCCTCGCGCGACGAGGAGAGAGACGGGCGGCTCCCGCGGCCGCCCGTCTCTCCGTTTCTCATGGATGAATACCTCGACCTGATCGTCGCTCCCGCCGGCTGGCGGGTGGTGCAACCTGTGGACGCGGAGCCGTGGATCGAGGTCTCCCCGCCCGACGTCCGGCTCCCCGCGCAGGGATGGAAGCTCCACGTGTCGGCCACCGTGGACGACGCCGGCCGGGTGCTCGATGCGGTGCTTCCCGTGCTGATCGAGGGCCGAGCGGTGTTCAAGGTGGTGGCCTCGAGCGAGCTCCTCGACGCGTTGAACTCGGCGGAGGGCGGCGTCGGCCAGGTCGGGAAGTTCATCGCGGTGTACCCAGCCGACGAGGCGTCCGCGGTCCAGCTGGGGACGGCCCTGGACGAGGCCACCCGTGGGCTCCGCGGTCCGCCGGTCCCTTCGGACCGCCCCCTTCGGCCGGGCAGCCTGGTGCACTACCGCTACGGAGCCTTCGAGGAGCGGATGGCTCTGGATCCATGGGGCCGACCGGTCCCGGTGATCGTCGATCCCTCCGGCGAGGCCGTCCCCGATCCGCGCGATGAAACGTACACCCAGCCTCCGTGGGTGGAGGACCCGTTCGTGGCGGCCGGGGTGGCCGAGGAACCATCGCGCGAGGCGATCGGGGGACGGTTTGCCGTGGTGACCACACTGCACCGTTCCCCTCGGGGCGCCGTGCACCTGGCGGCGGACCTGGAGACCTCGATGCCGTGCGTGCTCAAGCAAGCCTGGCGCGACGCGGTGGTGGGGCCCGACGGCCGAGACGCCGCCGATCACCTTCGGTGGGAGGCCTCGGTTCTGGAGCGTCTCGCTCCCGACCCCCGATTTCCCGCGCTCATCGGCCTGGTCGAGCACAGCGGGGAGACGTTCCTGGCCATGGAGCGGGTCGAAGGTGACACGCTTGCCCGCCGGGTCGCGGCGCTCCGGTCCACCGGCCGGTTCGTCCCTCCGAGCCAGACGGTTGCCTGGGGCCGGGAGTTGGCGGCCGCCCTCGACGCGATGCATCACGCCGGCCTGGCCTACCGAGACCTCACCTCCACCAACGTCGTGCTCGGCGAGCGCGTCCGCCTCGTGGACTTCGAGCACGCCGCGGAGCTTGGAAGCGACGAGGCCGCCCCTGGAGGGACCGCCGGGTACGCGTCACCGGAGCAGGCATCCGGCAAGCCACCCGCAATCACCGACGACGTGTACGCGCTCGGCGCGATCCTGTACCTCCTGTGCACGGGCGCGGAACCGCCGGAAGCACCGGATCCGTTCGCCTTGCTGGACCGGCCCATCCGGCTGCTCAACCCATCGGTCGGAGTGCCGCTGGCGGATCTCGTGGCCCGGTGTCTCGATCCCGATCCCCGCGCTCGCTACGCGAGCGCCCCCGACGTGGCAGCCGTGTTGGAGGAAGCCACCATCGGGACGGCACCGCCGCCCGCTGCCGAAACGGATGGGCAGGAGGCACCATCACCGGCCGAGAGGATGGCGCGGGCTGCAGGCGACGGGCTGAGCGGGCTCCTCGAGGCGCGCCGGCCCGGATCGGGACGGACCGCGGCGGCGGTCCTGGCGCTCTCGGAGATCGTGGAAGCCGCCGGAGACCCCCGGCATACGGAAACCCTGAGCACGGCCTCCGCCGGATTGGTGACCGCGGCCCCCGACGATCATCCCGGTGGCTTCCTCTCCGGTGAGGGGCTGACGGTCGTGGCCCTGCTGGCCGCGGCTCGAGCCCTGAACGACCGGAGCCTGGCCCGGGCCGCAGCGGATCGAGCC
>DAITPV010000082.1:0-8081 GCA_036833435.1 Actinomycetota bacterium
CCCATCGGCGAGCTCGCCGCTCACCCCCACGAACCCCGCGCTCGCCGATCGCCGGGAGGCGGCGAACGATCCCAGCGCCGCGGGCGGGAGGGCCAGCACGGTCACCACCGGGAGGAGGGCCACCCCCAGTCCCCATGCTGTTCGCCGGGTCAGGGGATCCGGCTCGGTGGTCCGGGCGGTGGCCAGCCGCCCCACCGCCGCGAGCGTCAGCAGCACCGCACCGACGGGCACCACCCACGCCGTGCGGGTGGACAGATAGAGATAGGTCCGGCCGGACATCAGGAGGAACCAGAACAGCCCGGCCCACGTGCCCAGGGCCAGGGCGGCGGCCACGCGGCCCGTGCTCCACGAGCGAGCCGGGGCCGTGCTCATCCGAACAACACCTGGATCCACAGGCATCCGGCCAGCGTCAATGTGAACACCGCCACCGCCACGGTCCGCACGAACCCCTTGCTGAAGGTTCCCGCATAGAGCACACCGAGCTTGGCGTCGATCATCGGGCCGGCGACCAGGAACCCCAGCTGCGACGCCGGACCGAACTGCACGAACGACGCCGCGACGAAGGCGTCGGACTCCGAGCACAGCGAGAGCATCGCGGCCAGGACCATCATCGCCACGATGTCGAGCACCGGCGTCCCGGCTACCCGCCCAATCAGGTCCTGGGGTAGGAACGTCTGGAGCGCGCTGGCCACCGCGCCGCCGATCACCAGGTACTTGGCCAGCATGGTGAAGTCGGCGGCCAGCTGACCGAAGAACCGAGGCCATTTCCCCTCGCCGGCGCTGGCGTGCTCTTCATGATGGTCGTCGGTCCGAGCTCGCAGCAGCTCTCCGCGGCTCCTGGCGGACACGATCCATCCCACGGTCATGGCCACGGCCAGGCCCAGGACCGCTCGACCAACGACCATGGGGATCAGGACGTCGTGCCCCCGATACGCGATGAACGTGGAAGCCAGGACCACGGGGTTGAGGATCGGTGCGGCCAGCATGAACGTCACGGCGGCGGCGGGAGCCAGGCCCTTTGACACCAGGCGGCGGGCCACCGGCACCGAGCCGCACTCGCACACGGGGAAGGCGAACCCTCCGAGACCGGCCACCGGCATCTGCACGGCTCGCGGCAGCCGGGCCAGACGAACGAACGCGCTGGCCGGGATGAACACCTCGATCAGCGCCGAGACGGCCGCGCCGATGGCGATGAACGGGAGTGCCTCCACCAGCAGCGACCCAAACACCAGCAGGAAGTTCTGGACAGCTGCGATTCCCTGGGCGCCGGAGATCCGGAGGACCAGGCCCAGGAGGGCCAGCGCCGACAGCACCACGAGTCCGGTCCGCCAGCCGGTGTCCGGGGCACGGAGGGAAGGTGGAGCGGTGGAGAGGGTTCGATCCATCGGGTGGCGTCAGTCTCCCACAGGGTCAGCAGTACCGAGCGAAGGTGACCGCGATGGACGGGAACACATCGGCGAACGCCTGTGATCCATCCGCAGCGCGAACCTCTCGGTACGCGGTGACCACCCGGTCCACCGAGAGCCCCGACGACGCCAGGACGTCTTGATCCAGAAACATCCCGCCCACCGCTGTGGCTTCCACGGCGTCGACCCCCAGCCTGGCTTCGACATCCCGCTCGGCGACGTCTGCGGAGATAGCTCCGGCGGGGGCCTGGGTGGAGCCGGTGGCCGTGACCACCACCAACACCCGGTTGTCGGTGATCCGGTCGGCGGCCCTGACGATCTCGCCGAGCGCGTCGTCCATCGCCCCGACGTCCCCATCGAGGGCCACCGCCAAGAGGTCGGGAACATCGTCCTGCCCGTAGCCCGAAGCGAGCAGGCGTGTCGCCGCCTCGGATTGCTCTCGGGTGGTGGACGCGAGCACCGCGTCGTCCTCATCGTGCTCCACGTACCAGTCGCTCCCGATCAGGCCACGGTCGGACGGCGCACTCCCCACCACACCCACCCTGGGGCGCTGCCCGAGACGGTCGTCGAGGTCGTCCCCAAGGGCGGCGATCACGGAGAACGGAGCCTCCGGCCCCCAGGCTTTCACTAGGGAACCGCGCTCATTGCGAACCAGGGTTCCGGTGATGCCGTGATCTCGAGGAAGAGCTCCGGTGCCGATCGAGGTCAGGACGGCTGCCGGATCCACCGGTAGGGACCCCGGACGAGCTTCCTGGGTGGCCGCTCCGTGGTTCGCCAGGCCAGCCAGCTGGGGCCAGGAGTTCGGAGCCTCCTCGAGCTCGTCGGTGCCCACTCCTTTCCACGCCACCAGCAGCACCAGGCGAGGCGCTTCGCCGTCCGCGACCCCGGTCACCGACGTCCCCGACCGGACCCCGGGGTGGGGGCGATGCAGCCCGATGATGTCCGCAACCGTGGGGGCCACGGCGTCCAGCGTGGTGCCGGATGGGACCGTGGCATCCGGGGCCGTCCCGGTCCCGGCGAATACCAGGGGCACTGACCCTCCTTCTCCGGTGTCGAGCGACGGCCACGCTGCCTGGGGGACCTCGGTGCTGCCCCGAACCCCCTGCTCGCCGGCCACGGCCAGCACGTTGGGGGATCTCCCATCACGGAACCCGGAGGCGATCAGCCCGCGGAGGTCCGGGGAGAGCGAGCAGTAGGGGACCCTCGTGTCCGGGGTGGTGACCTCCCGGCACGACTTCCCCACGCAGAACGCTCGGAGGACCACGGCGGGGATCCCCACAGCGAGCGCGACGAGGACCACGAACAGGAGGCGGCGTCCCATCGGCGTATCATCCCAGGCCGATCCGGCAGGGTCGTGTACCATCGCGGCCCGTGACTCGGCCGGCCATCTTGGTCGCCACACTCATCGTGCTGGCGGCCGCCTGCACCGAGGAGATCGAGCCACCCCCGGGCCCACCCTCTGGCTCGCGCACCGTGGAGGAGATGGCCGCCGGGCTGGGCAGCGACGTGCTCGAGCACCTCCGCCGCGGATACCTCGAGGGCATGTCCACCGACGTCGCCTTCGTCCCCGCGCCGTCGAACGTGGTGGTGCGTTGGAGCGGGGAAGGCCTGGGTACCGACCTGGCCGATCCGAGGACCACCCATCCAACGCCCTGGGACTACCACCAGCGGGTGCCCATCGCCCTGTATGGCCCGGGGTTCATCCGCCCGGGCGTTCGGGTCGATCGCTCCGTGTCTGTTGCCGATCTGGCGCCCACGTTCGCGGAGCTGACGGGAGCCGATCTCGACGTCCCCGACGGCGAGCCGCTGCGTGAAGCCTTGGAGCCGACCGAGGAGCCACCGCGGGTCATCGTGCTGGTGGCGTACGACGGGGGAGGGTGGAACCTGCTGGAGCAATGGCCGAACGCCTGGCCCCAGCTTCGCAAGCTCATGGACGGGGGGACCACGTACAGCAACGCCACGATCGGCTCGGCTCCCTCGGTTACCTCGGCGATCCACGCCACCATGGGGACCGGCGCGTACCCGCGAACGCACGGGATCAGCGAGATCAACGGCCGCCTTCCCGATGGATCGATCGGCGACGTGTTCTTCGACGAGGAGACCGATCCCCGACTGCTGCGGTCACCAACGTTCGGCGACGTCTGGGATCGGGAGCAGGACAACCGGGCATGGGTGGGGATGATCGGCTACGAGTCGTGGCACCTGGGGATGATGAGCCGGGGAACCCGGTCGCCCGGAGGTGACCGCGACGTGGCGGTGCTGTGGGCCCAGGAGCCGGGCATCGGCGAGCTGTTCGTGAACGAGGAGTTCTACGAGCTGCCGGCGCACGTCCCGGGCGAAGCGGTGCTCGACCAACACCTCACCGAGCTGGATGGGAGCGACGGGGCCATCGATGGGATGTGGCACGGCTACGACCTGACGGACCCCACCGTGGTGCCGGCGACCCCTGCGTTCGTCCGGTACCAGGGAGACGTGCTGATGAGTCTGGTGGAGAACGAGCCCCTCGGCACCGACGGGGTCACCGATCTGCTAGCCGTCGAGCTGAAGCCGACCGACTTCGGCGGCCACCTGTGGAACATGGTGGCCCCGGAGGAGGAGGACGTCCTCCAGGCTCAGGACGATGTGCTCCGCGACCTGGTTGCCGCGCTGAACCGCAAGGTGGGGAAGGGCCGATGGGTGATGGCCTTCACCGCCGACCACGGCCAGACCCCCAAACCTGAGACCACCGGCGGCCTTCGGATCCACCCTGACCTGGTGGGCCGGAACGTCGAGGAGTACTTCGGCGCCGACATCGTGGAGATGGTCACCCCGTCGGGCCTGTTCCTGGACGGTGCAGTGATGGGGGAAGCCGGCATCACGGTGGAAGAGGTGGCTCGATACGTGGGGGATTACCGGTACGGCGACGGGTTGCCGGAGGACGTGGATCGCTCGTCGATCCCCGAATCAGAGCTGGAAGAGAGAGTGTTCGCCGCCGCGCTCCCTGGTCCGTTCATCGGAAGCCTGACCGACCAGGACGTCGCCGCAGCAGGAGCCGGTGACTACCCGGAGGGCGACCTCACCTCCCCGGCGGCCGTCCCATATCCGTAGGGACCCGGTCCCCTCAGTGCCAAACCATGCCTTACAGTCAAGGCCGATGCTCCTGTGGGTCAGATCACCTGCAAGTTGGGCCATCCTGCTCGTGGCCGCTTTATTGCTCAATGGATGTACACGCGAGTACGACTCCGACTTTGTGAATCCGTGTGCGTTCTCTATAGAGGTGACTACCTACAGCATAGACACTCCAAACCCCGATCGAGTGCACCTGGACGGCATCAGGATTCCGTCGTTGTCAATCGTCCATGTTGAAGACGCGTTTGCTGGGGTGCCGCTTTGGGCGGTCTCCGTGAAGGGCGCCGAATCTCATGTTGAGGTCACGCGAGACACGTGGCACGACCAAACGGTGATCATTCCGGCGCACATATGTGAAGAGGTGGAAGCCACCGGTTGACTGGAGTCTTGATCAGCAGCGGCCGTATGGCCGACCGTCTCTAGCTCCGACTTGGTTGGATCCGGCGGGCCCACAGGGCGATGCCGATGGCGATGACGAGGAACACGAGCCCCGCACCCACCAGGAGGATCCGGGCGGTATCGGGAGTCAGGAACAGGTACAGCACGACCGCAGGAATCACCCATGACAGGTTGTAGGCGATGTCCTGGAGGCTGAACCCGCGACCCCGATAAGTGTCGGCCAGGGCCTGCTGCATCATGGTGTCCACGCCGATCTTGCCCAGGAAGAACGACAGGCCCACCGAGAACGCCAGCACTGAGATGCCCAGCAGGTTGATGATCCCGCCGAACGCCAGCATCCCGGCGCCACCCACCAGCAGCGCGGTCACCACGATGCGCGCGGGTGGAACGCGGTCCTTGATGAACTGGGCGATCACGAACCCCACGCCCGCCCCGAGCGCTCCCATCGCCGCGGGGATCGCCGTGGTCAGCGTTCCCTCCGATGCGATGAATTCCCGGGACACGAACACCGTGGCCAGCGTGACGAAGGTCAGCACCGTTCGGACGGTGAGGAACGAGACCAGTGCCAGCCCGGCCATGGCCTTCCGAGCGACCTCCCGGATCCCTTCGACCACGTCGCCGATCAGGCGTCCGAGCTCCTTGCGGAGCGGAACTCCCTCGGTCACCGATCCCAGCCGGCGGACCCGGAACGCCGCCGCCGTGGCCAGGGCGTACACCACGACCCCGATCCCCACGAGCACCCGTGAGGACAGGAACGCCGAGCCCACCAGGGCCACCCCCGCCCCCCCGATCTGGAAGATGGCGCTTCCGGCCTGGGAGATGGAGTTGCCCTGGATCAGACGCTGCTCTCCGAGCGCGGCGGGCATGCCCGCTCCCCGGATGGCCAGCACCAGGCGGGTGCCGGCCAGGATGAGGAGGAACGAGATGTACAGGGCCGCGTCTCCGATCGCCGTGATCCCCACCGCGACGATCAGTCCCAGCACCACCACGCGGAGCGCGTTGGCCCCGATCAGCATCCGCCGTCGGTTCCACCGGTCGATCAGAACACCCACGAATGGGCTGAACAGGGTGTAGGGGAGGAACGTCAACAGCACGATCAGCAGCGCATCCCTCGGCGATCGAGCCGCCTCCAGATCGAGGTTGAAGCCGGCCTGCCCGCCGAAGGTGATCTCCTTGGCCAGGGCCACACCCACCAGGCCGTCGGCAGCCTGGGCCAGCCACTGGGCGAACATCAGCGAGGAGAAGTCCCGGTTCCGGAACAGCTCCGCCGTGTCGTCGATGATCTTCGCCGGAGCGGCGAAGATCGCGTCGCGCCGCCGCCGGAGTCCCTCGGGCAGCCGCCAGAACAGCGCCAGAGCCACCGCGATCGCCAGCGTCACCCACCCGACCGCGGGATTGAACGGTCCTCGGAGGACGGCCACCACCACGACCCCGATCGCCGTGGTGGAAGCGATTCCCAGCAGTGGGACCAGCGCGATCCCTTCCGGCCACGACTTCCGGTCGAACCGCCGGTAGAACAGCCACCCCGGAAGCAGGAACAGGATGCCGAGCCGGAGGGTCGCCAGCGCCGATCCGCCCAGGTTCTCCATCGGCCCGGGAGGATCTGAGGCGAACGCTCGCGCGGCCTGCGCGGCCTCGGTGGCGGCCGCGAGGGCTCCCTCCGACACCTCGGTGCCGCCCACCCCCGGCACGATCACCAGCCCGCTCTCTCCGAGGGGCACGCACTCCTGACAGGACTCCAGGAACTCAGCGTTCGTGGAGTGCTCGTTGAACACGGCCGGCATGAACACCACGACGTTGCCGGCTTCTTGCTCCAAGAGCGGAAGGACCTCGTCCGCTGTGTCCGCCGAGATGTCGTTGTAGGGCTGATCCGAAGACGTGGAGGCGTGCCCGGCCTCGAGGTCCTCGATCCGGCCGAAGAATAAGGTGCTGTCGGCGATCTGGTCGCCGTCGATCCCGGCGTAGATCGCGTTGGCGTGCTCCTTGTACTGGCCGTACGGCACGATGTCGCCCGGCTGGGCATCGGTGACGAACACCGCCCGTGTTCCCGGGGGTTCGGCATGGAGGTACGCGCTGGCGGCGGCCGTGGTCTCCCGGATCTCCGGGGTGAGCCATGTGGGGTTGGCGTTCCAGGCCGACAGGCCTCGCTGCCACCACACCCCGACGATCAGGGCCACGGCGATGACCGCCGCTCCAGAGAGGATCCGTCCGCCGGCACCCCGCAGCTTGAGGGGCCACAGGATCACCAGCGACAGCGCCAGCGTGGCCAGGAGCAGTGGAGCCAGGGTGGCGTTGAAGAACCGGAAGTATGGGTACGCCGCGCCGATCACGAACCCCAGCATCCCCAGGAGCGGGATCGTCCAGGCCACGGTGATCTCCGCGAACCACTCCCGGTCGCGAAGGACCTTGACCACCAGGTGTCCCAGGCCGATCGCCATCAGCGGGAACAGCACCATGAACGGGAACAGCGGCTCCAGGTTCTTGAGCACGCCGACCGAACGATCGACGAAGAACGCCACGTCCTCGGGCGGCGGGACGGCGGCGTCGCTGAACGAGGAGGTCGGGCCCCACAGCCCGCCGAGCCAGAACGCTGCCGTCATCACCACCGCCACCGTTCCGGTGGCCACGATCATCCCCTCGGACCGCAGCGCCGCAAGCAGCGACCGCTCCCGGATCACCCGGTACACGGCCACCGCTCCCATCGACAACAGGAAGATCACCAGCGTGGTGGGGTGGCTCATCCCCGCCAGGAACAACATGATCGTCACGGCGATCCTGGCGCCCCAGCTGGTGGCCATCCGGTCCATCAACAGGAGGACGGCGGCCAGCAGGGCCAGCGTCATGAAGTTGTCCATGTAGCCGAAGAACCGTTGGAGGAAGAACAGCGCCGGGATCGAGATCACGGTGAGGTAGAACACCAGCCAGTTCCGCCGGTGCTTCCACGCGAACGCTGCCATCCCCGCCGCGGCGAGGACCCGGAACAGGACCGACAGCGCGATGGTGGGCACCGTGGGAGCCACTCCTCCGACCGTGCGCATCAGGGCGCCGGTCACCGGCTCGGCGATCCGGTATCCGCCGGCCAGCGCCCCCGTCGCTCCTCGCAGCTCGATCAGGCCGCCGGGGTCTTCCTCCAGGAGGTACTCCACCCGCCACTGGTAGAACGCGGTG
>DAITPV010000083.1:0-7998 GCA_036833435.1 Actinomycetota bacterium
ACCACGCCGAGCACGATCCCGTCCCCCACGGTGCTCGAGCCGGTGACCTGGGCGATCATCGCCGTGGCCAGTGTGGCGATGAGCCCGACCACGAGCGGCACGATGATGGCTCCCGGGCCCGGCCGCTGCCCCTCCGTGACGGTGACGCCGGCAGCCTTGGCCCAGGTGGTCCCGAACACCGGCCGGGAGAACCAGATGGCTCCCAGGATCCACCAGGCCACCCCCGCGACCAGCACGGCCAGGTAGTTCACATCACCCAGCGTGTCGAACGACATCTTCCCCTCCCTTTCGCTCGAGTCGCGGGGAGCCTAGCGCACGGAGGTGTTCGTCGCTCCCAGCCGGCCGGCCCAGTCGAGGACGCTTCCCAGAGGGTCGACCCGCAGCGAGTAGATCCGCCGGCGGCCCTCCCGGCGGAACCGCACCAGCCCCGCCTCCCGGAGGGCCCGGAGGTGCTGTGAGAGGCTCGGCTGGGACGTCCTCAAGACCCGGACCAGCTCGGTGACCGAGCGTTCCTCGGCCGCGAGGAGCTCGAGGATGGCTCGCCTGGTCGGCTCGGAGATGGCCCGGAACACCGTGTCCATGTTGATGAAGATTCAACCATAAGCCATCGCTTATTTGTGAGTTTCAGGCGTTCGCCCCTTCGTCGGTAGGGTGACGGCGGCGAATGGCGCCGCTCGGAAGAAGGAGGGTGCGGTGAAGTACGCGTTGCTGATCTACACGAACGAGGAGCTGCGGGGACAAGCACCTCCCGAGGCCGTCGAGCAGATGTACGAGGCCTATGCCAAGTTCATGAAGGAGACCGGGCCCAAGCTCGTCGGCGGCGAGGAGCTGGAGAACCAGTCCACGGCCACCACCGTTCGTGTGGATGGTGGACCCGGAGGAGACCTGGTCACGACCGACGGTCCGTTCATCGAGACCAAGGAGCAGCTGGCCGGGTTCTTCGTGGTGGAGGCCGAGGACCTGGATGAGGCCATCCAGATCGCCGGCCAGATCCCCAGCGCCCCGTTCGGGGCGATCGAGGTCCGCCCGGTGGCACCCGGACCGCAGTAGGTGTCGAATCGTTCCGAACCCGTTCGTCGTATCGGGTGAGGGTGGCGAGAGCCGCCACCGGGTTCGGGAAGAAGGAGGAGTGATGGCGAAGTACGCGATCCTGATCTACGGGGACGAGGCGGCGGGGGCCCAAGCGACCCCCGAGCAGCAGCAGCAGGTCATGAACGCATGGTGGGGATACGAAGACGAGCTCCAAAAGCAGGCCGGGATCCGCCTGGCCGGTGAGGCCCTCCAGCCCACGGCCACGGCCACCTCGGTCAAGCTGAAGGGCGGCAAGGCCTCCACCACCGACGGGCCGTTCGCAGAGACCAAGGAGCAGCTCGGCGGGTTCTACCTGCTGGACGTCAAGGACCTCGACGAGGCGCTCGAGTGGGCCAAGAAGATGCCCATGCCGGAGGGGACCGTGGAGGTCCGTCCCGTGCAGGAGTTCGAGCAGCCTCAGTAGGGATCGCCCGACCAGAAGGGAAGGATCGATGGCGAAGTTCGTACTGACACTGTGGGAGGACCAGAGCCTGTGGGCCCAGGCCTCCGACGAGGACATGCAGAAGCAGTCCCAGGCCTACCAGGACCTCACCGACGAGCTGCGCGCGAAGGGAGCGTTCGTGGCCGGCGAGGGCGTCCAGCCCGTGAACACCGCCAAGACCGTGCGGGTCCGGAACGACAGCGTCGAGGCCACGGACGGACCGTTCGCCGAGACGAAGGAGCAGCTCGGCGGGTTCTACCTGATCGAGGCGAAGGACGAGGACGAGGCCATCCAATGGGCGGCGAAGGTCCCCGCGGCGGCCACCGGCGTGATCGACATCCGGCCGGTGATCGAGTACCCGCCGGAGGCATAGCCGAAGCCAACGCCCGGAGCGTCGCCACCCGTGCGTTCCGAGAAGAGTCGGGGCGCGCGGTGGCGACGCTCATCCGGGTGCTGGGCGACTTCGACCTGGCCGAGGAGGTCGTTCAGGAGGCCTTCGTGGTGGCCCTGGAGCGGTGGCCCGCTGATGGCATCCCCGACAACCCCGGCGCGTGGATCACCACCACTGCCCGCAACAAGGCCATCGACCGGCTCCGCCGCGAGCGACGGCTCACCGAGAAGCAGGAGGACGTGGCCCGGATGGCCGCCCTCGAGGGCCTGGGAGAGGAAACCGTGAGCCCGAGTGCCGTCCCCGACGACCGCCTCCGTCTGATCTTCACCTGCTGCCACCCCGCACTGTCGTCGGATGCGCAGGTGGCCCTGACCCTCCGGACCCTCGGCGGCTTGACCACTCCCGAGATCGCCCGTGCCTTCCTGGTCCCCGAGCCGACCATGGCCCAGCGCCTCGTCCGGGCCAAGGGGAAGATCCGCGACGCTCGGATCCCGTACCGGGTTCCTCCGGATCACCTCCTGCCGGAGCGGGTGCAGGCGGTCCTCGCCGTCCTGTACCTGGTGTTCAACGAGGGATACAGCGCCACGGCGGGCGACGACCTGGTCCGGCGGGAGCTGTCCTCCGAGGCCATCCGTCTGGGACGGGTGCTGGCCCAGCTCATGCCCGACGAGCCGGAGGTCCTGGGGCTCCTGGCCCTGATGCTGCTCCAGGACTCTCGCCGCGAGGCCCGGGTGAGTGGCGGGAACCTGGTGCTCCTCGAAGACCAGGACCGCTCACGGTGGGATCGCCAGGAGATCGAGGAGGGCGTGGCCATCCTCGACGAGGTCCTCCGCCGGCGGCAGGCGGGTCCATACCAGGTTCAGGCGGCCATCGCCGCACTGCACGCCCGGGCCGCTCGTCCCGAGGACACCGACTGGGAGCAGATCGCCGAGCTGTACGAGCAGCTGGTGAGGCTGCATCCCACCCCGGTGGTCAGGCTCAACCTGGCGGTGGCCGTGGCCATGGCCCACGGCCCGGAGTGGGGGCTGGAGCGCATGGAGCCGCTGTCGGGCCCACTGGACCGATACCACCTGTTCCACTCGGCCCGAGCCGACCTGTACCGCCGCCTGGGACGGAACGGCGAGGCCGCGGAAGCCTACGAGCGAGCCCTGTCGCTCACGGCCAACGCCGTCGAGCGTCGGTTCCTCACCCGCCGCCTGGCCGAGGTTCGCTCCGACTGACCGCTACGGGATGCAGCGCACCTGGATCTGCTGGCGGCAGGCCAGCTCCGGCCCCAGGTCTACACCCTTCAACGCCACTACCGGCAGCATGATCCGCGAGGGGTGCGCGGCGTCATGCAGAACGGTGTTCTGACCGGGGATCCGCCGGGGGGCGTACGCGTAGAAGCTGTCCACTGCCGGCGGGGTGTGGATCTTCACCACGATCCGGTGGCCCGGCCGGAACACGTGGCCCACCGGGAACACCTCGACCAGGTACTCGTACACCTCTCCGGGCGTGATCAACGTGGGGTTGGTATGCGGGCGGTAGGGCCGGTACATGATCGTCCGCTCGCCGGACTGCACGTAATCGCTGAGCCCCGGGTCGATGGCCCGATGGCTGGCCTTCAGGAGGCCGCGGTTGAGGTAGGTGTGGCTCCCGTCCGGCCCCTCGTCGATGAGCTGGACGAACATCTCGGTGTCCGGAGCCGTGCTGGACATGAACAGCGTGGCCGTGATCGGTCCGATGATGGCTGTGGGCGAGGTCACCGGCTCGCTGGTGAAGGTGAGCTCGTCCGGTCCTGACGCGGTCGTGAGCTCGGATCCCGCAGTGGGCCCGGCCTGGTACGACCATGACTGACGGGGGCTGCCGGAGAAGTACGAGTCCGACCCCTCGTCGGCCGCCGGCGCCGAGGTGCCCAGGCCGCCCTCGGCGTGGAGGTAGTAGTCCGTCCACCGCGTCCCCTCCAGCGGGAACTGGCGGCGATCCACGATCCCGCTGGGGGTCAGTCCCAGCGGCCCTCCCTCGTGGAGCTCGAGGAGCGTCCGGACCGAGGTCTGGTCCTGCGAGAGCGTGCCGAAGCCGCCCTTCACGTTCCGGACCCAGTGATCCATCCACTTCACCCGGTCGGCCATCACATACGGGCTCTGCTGGGTCCCGTGGTCCCCGTTCGTCAGCAGCAGTCGCTTGGGCACTCCCTTGATGCCTTCCCACACGTGCGGGAACCGGGGGCCGGTCTGCTCGTCCTGATAGGCCCCGGCGATGTGGATGGGCACGTTGATCAGGTGCGCGTAAGTCATCAGAGCTTTTGACCGCCACCAGTCGTTGTCGGTGTCACCGATCACTCCCTGGAGGACCGGGTCGTTGAGGATGGTGCGGCGGTGGGTGGCCAGGTTCTGGATGCACACCGGGTCCTGGGTCCGGACGATGCCGGGAGCCGTCCCGCCCCCGACGTCGTAGACGGTCCGAATTCCCACCGCCCACAGCGGTGGGAACCCGCCGTTGTTGACCCCGCCCGGGTAGACGATCCCCCGGTACAGGTCGTCGATGAGGCCGGACACGGTCATCGCGGTGAGGTGGGGAGGCTGGGTGGCGGCCACCATGAACCCGGTGGCCCCGCCGTAGGAGTGGCCCATGATCCCCACCTTGCCGTTGGACCAGGGCTGTCGGGCGATCCACTCGATGACCTCACGGCCGTCCAGGGCGCTGCGCCAGCTGTACAGGTCGAACTCGCCGCTCGAGCAGCCGGTGCCCCGGACCGAGGCGTGCACCGTGGCGTAGTTCGCGTAGAAGAACTCGGTGAGCTGGCGGCTGTCCCGCTCGAGGGGAAGCTCCTCGCCCTCGTACCCCGCCTGATCGGCGACGTCGCCGATGAGGGTCTGGCCGGTTGCAGAGCCGCCGTCGTAGCCACTCATCTCGAAGATGGTGGGGACCCGCCGGCCTTCCACGTACCCGTCCGGCATCCGGACGTTGATGGCGATCAGCGTGCCGTCGCTCATCTGCACGTATCCGTTGGGGGCGGCGTCGGCGGGCCGGGGAACCAGGAACAGCATGGTCCCGATCACCGCCAGGACGATGACCGCGGGAACGGTACGGCGCACGTGGCCAGCTCGCATGTCTCTCCTCCGGTCCGGTGGCAGCGCGCCGAGGGGGCGCCAAGGAGCAGACTTCGACGCCGGTGTGCTTGGTTCCTCCCTATAGGAGGGTGGTGGACGCGGGAGCTTCGGGGGGCCGGGCAGGCACGTCGGTGTCGGGCAGGACCACCTGGAGGCGGAAACGGAACGTGGAGCCCCGGCCCACCCGGCTGTCGACCTCGAGACGAGTCTGGTGCAGGCTCAGGATCTCCTTGACCAGCGCCAGGCCCAGCCCGGTGCCTCCAGCTCGCCGGGTGTTCGGGTCGCCACCCCGGTAGAACCGGTCCCCCAGGTACCGGAGATCGTCCTCGGGGATCCCCGGCCCCGTGTCGCTGACGGACACGACCAGCTCCGAAGCCTCCACCCGAGCGGAGATGTCCACGGACGTTCCCTCGGGCGTGTACTTCACCGCGTTCGACAGGAGGTTCTCGATCACCCGGTCGAGCAGCACCGGGTCCGCCAGGACCAGCACGTCCTCAGGCACGTCGACCGTGACCAGGTGGGCGATCAGGAGCCCCTGGAGCCGGCCCACCACCGCGTCGACCTGAGACCGGAGCGATACGGCCTCGAGGTGGACGTCCATCCGCCCCGCTTCGATCTTGGAGAAGTCCAGGAGCGTGGTGATGATCTGGTGCAGGGTGCGGGCGTTGGCGTTCAGCCTGTTCATCAGCTCCCGGCGCAACGGGTCTGCCAGTGCGTTCCACTGACGCTCGAGCGTGAGCCCGATCCCCTCGATGGCGGTGAGGGGCGTCCGCAGCTCGTGCGAGACGTTCGACAGGAAGTCGCTCTTCAGCTGGTCCAGCTCGCCGAGGCGCTCGACGGTCCGGCGCTCGTCCTCGAACCGTCTGGCGTTCTCGAACGCCCGGCCGGCCAGCAAGGCCATCAGCTCGATAGCCTCGACGTCCTGGGCGGTGATGCGCTCGTCTCCCAGCCGTCCCACGACCAGGGCCGCGGCCAGTCGGCCCTGGACCCACACCGGCGTCCCCACCACGCTGCGGTACCCCAGGTTCGCCAGGACGGGGATGGCCTTCGGATGTTCCCCGTACTCATCGAGGGTGACCGTCCGCCGCTCGGACAGGACGATCCCGGACATGCCCACCGACGTGGGGTGCACCGAGTCGACGTATTCCTTGGGCAGCCCGTGGGCGTACCCCAGGCGATACGTCTTTTCCTCATCGTCGTAGATAGCCAGGCTCGCCGCGTCGTAGCCCAGGGCCGCGGTGCTGTCCACCACCGCCTGGGGGACCACCTTGGTCTCCAGGGTGGCCACCCTCCGAGCGGCCTGTCCCACCGCGGCCAGGAGATCGGCCCGCCGCTCGGACTCCGCCCGTTCGTCCTCTTCCGCCGTCAGTCCATTGATCAGCTGCCGGGACAGGAACATGCCCATGAACGCGAACACGCACAGCAGTCCCAGCCTGGCCACCACGTCGGGGGTCTCGATAGGCCACCCCGTCACCCCCAGGAGTGATAGGTAGGCGGCGATGGTGAACGCCACCAGCAACACCTGGGCCCGGATGGGGTACGACGTGGCGAAGATGCAGGTGAACGCGTAGAGGAAGAACACCTCCATGTGCGACTCGCCGGTGACGCTGATGAGCAGGGTGATGAGGGTGATGTCCAGGACCGACCACGCGTACAGGAACGGGAGACCGAGGCCCCGGTCGAACAGCCGGGCCCAGGGCAAGGCTCCGGCAACCAAAGCGCCCGCCCCGCCGAGGCCCAGAAGCACCAGGGCCGGGCCCACCTTGATGTCGTCCTCGCCGGCGATGAGGACGTACGGGAGCAGGGCCACCAGGACGGCCAGGGTGGCCCACACGCCGATCCGGACCGTGCGGATCCGGAAGGCGGTCAGGGCGTGTACGGTTCGATCCACCTCGCTCTCCGATGTTCTCGGCCGAGCGGGGCTTCTCCCTTAGAGATCCCCGGTCGTGGTGTGATTGTGGCACCTCAAGGGGGCAAGAGGAATGGATCGGCACGAATCGGACGAGCGGGGGATGGAGCTGGCCCTGGAGCAGGCCCGGGCCTGTCTGAGCTGGGGCGACGTGCCCATCGGCGCCGTTGTCACGCTGGGTGACCAGGTTCTGGCCGGAGCGGGGAACGAACGCGAGCGCCGGCAGGACCCCACCGCCCACGCGGAGATCCTGGCCCTCCGCGGTGCCGCCGAGCGGCTGGGCACCTGGCGCCTGGAAGGCTGCACCCTGTACGTGACCCTGGAGCCCTGCGCCATGTGCGCCGGTGCGCTGGTGCTGGCCCGGGTCGAGCGGCTGGTCTATGGGGCCCCCGACCCCAAGGCCGGGTTCGCCGGCTCGCTGGGGGACCTCGTCCGGGACGCCAGGCTGAACCACCGGCTGGAGGTCATTCCAGGGATCCGGGCCGAGGAGGCCCGGGTCCTCCTGAAGCGATTCTTCGCGGAGCGGCGGGGTGGGTCGCTAGAATCTCCTCGGAGGCGTGCCGGAGCGGCCGAACGGGACCGCCTCGAAAGCGGTTAGGGGTCGAAAGGCCTCTCGTGCGTTCAAATCGCACCGCCTCCGCTCAGGAGGCATGCCGGAGCGGCCGAACGGGCGCGCCTGGAGAGCGCGTAGGCGGGGGAACCCGCCTCGAAGGTTCAAATCCTTCTGCCTCCGCTGTTACGCGAAGACGCGACCGGAACCCTGGACCGGGAGGACCAGCCTGGTCCCCCGGGCCTCGGTCTCGGGGATGGCGCCGAGGGCGATGTTCACCGTGCCGGCGGCGCCGGGGACGGCCCACACGGTGTTCGAGCTCTGGACGATGAGCCCGATGCGGTGGCCCGCTGGGAACGTGAAGTCCTGGGGGAGGAACTCGACCTTGCCGTGGCCCCACTCGCCGGCGGGCAGCGGCTCGGCCTTCTCCAGGCCCTTCCGGTAGTCCAGGTTCAGGAACCCTCGCTCCACTAGGCGAAGCTCTCCGTTCGGGAGGACGTCGACCAGCAGTGGCGTGAGGTGCTGGCCGGGCTGCTGGGTCCG
>DAITPV010000084.1:0-7990 GCA_036833435.1 Actinomycetota bacterium
CCATGGGCCGCGTGATCGACGGTCCTGAGACCGCCACCCTGGGCGGGCTCGATGCCGTCCGGTACGAGGTCTCGATCCCCCGGGAAGGTGGCGGCCAGATCGGCGCAACGATGTTCTTCGCGTTCCAGGGATCCACCCAGTACTTCATCGACTGCCAGTCGACCTCGTCGCTCCAGGACGAGATCTCGCGAGGCTGCACCGAGATCGTCGATTCGTTCGAACAGATCTGACGCGCTAGGGCCTGAGGCGCTCCGCGAGGTACTTCAACGACTTCGGGTACCGGTACTCGATCTGGTCGTGGGTCGCGTCGAACAGCTCGAAGGACACGTCCGTCACCCCGATATCGGCCAGGGCCTGCCGGTAAGCCTCCGCGCCCATGTCCAGGAAGTACTGGTCCCGCTTCCCGGCGTCGATGTACACCGCCCGCATGGAGCGCAGCGCCTCGGCATGGTGCGGGACCATCCGGACGGGGTCCAGGGCCAGCCACCGGTCCCACACCTCGGGGATCGTTCGCCCCGTCGAGATGTCATACGGCAAGCGAACCGTCCCGTCGTCGTCGGTCGAGTAGCACGCGGCCATGCACCAGTCGTTCAACAGGTTGCCGTCGGAGTCCTTGGTGAACGCCGGACGGCTGCGGAAGTCCTTCCAGAACTTCTCGAACGACCCCTCGTATTCGTCCCGCAACGCGCGCGCCGAGTCCCGGAACGTCGGTTGGTAGCACGCCTCGAACAGCGCATCCCCGGCATGAGTGGCCAGGCCACCCCACAGGTCCTCGCGGAGCATCGGCACCACCATGGCCCCGTACCCGCCGCTGGACTTCCCGGCGATCCCTCGATGCTCGCGATCCGGTGCCGTCCGGTACCGGGCGTCGACCCACGGAACGATCTCATCGCACAGATACGTGAGGTACCGGCCGGTGCCGGGCGAGTCCAGGAACTGGCTGCCGCCCAGCGACGTCCAGCAGTCGACCCACACCACGATCACCGGAGGGATGTCGCCGGACGCGATCCCTTCGTCCGCCAACTCCGGGAACGACCTGCGGAACGGCACCCGGTTCCGCCACATGTCGAGCTGGCCGGTGAGGCCCTGGATCATGTACACGGACGGGTACCGTCGGTCCGGCTCCTCCTCGTACCCCGGGGGGACGTACACCCACAGGGGCCGCTGCGGCGGGTCCCCCAACGGGTTCCCCACCAGGACCTCGCTGTCGAAGACGTGCTCGTCCAGGCGTCCGGCGAACTCGTAGGACCACGGCTCCACGGTGCCTCCTCTCTCAGGCGCGACGCTCCCGCCGCCAGCACGGGGTGTGCCAGTGGCGGCGGCTGCCGACATCATCCTCGGGGATCACCACGAGGTGCACGGTCCCGGGCCTGACCTCTTGCTGGCATCCCGGACAGCGGTAGGTTCGGTCTCCGGTCACCTGCTGGACGCGGTATCCGGGAGCGGCCGCCCATGTCGGGGCGAGGCTGGAGGGGCGGCGTTGCTGCGGCGGCCCGGCCCGGTCGCGAGCTGATCGATGACGGCGGGGCATCCGAAATCAGTGATCCAAGATGAACCGGGCGGCCGCCTCGCCGAGAGCGCTGCCGGTGCCGGCGTCGTCTCGAGGACGCCCCCGGGCCCGGAACGAATGGTCCCCGCCCTCCACCGGATGCAGCGTGGCGCGGTTCCCCAGTCGCCCGACCACCTTCTCCAGCAAGCTCCACTTGGCGAACGGGTCGGCGGTCCCCTGAAGGAACAGCATGGGGATCTCGATCCGGTCGAGGTGCTCATCCCGGATCCGCTCGGGCTTCCCCGGCGGGTGCAGGGGATAGCCCACGAACACCAGGCCCTTGGCCGGGAGGTCACCGTCGGCGGCCATCATCGAAGCGATCCGCCCCCCGAGCGACTTCCCTCCCGCCCACACCGGACCGCCCAGGCTCGCTCCGCGCCCGAACGCCGAGGCCCACGCGTCGCGGAGCGCTGGCTCCCGGTCCGGACCGCGGCGGCCGGCCTCTGCATACGGGAAGTTGAACCGGAGGCACGACACCCCGGCGGCAGAAAGGCCCCCGGCGAATCCGTCCAAGAGCTCCGTCCGCATGTCGCCACCGGCCCCGTGAGCCAGCACCAGGAGGGGGCGCTTCTGAGGACCGTCCAGGATCGCGGAGACCGCCCCCTTGGGCGTGTCGAGGGTGAGCTCCTTCACGAGCCGATTATCGCGGCTCGTCCACCAGCCGGGCCACGACGGCTCGCTCGATCTCCCGGGCGTGCTCGGGATCCTCCACCTTCCGCCCGTACAGATCCCGGACGTAGAACGCGTCGATGACCCGGTGGCCCTCGGTGGACACCTTGGCCAGGTGGACGTCGAGGGCGAGGTCATGGAGCGTGCGCGCCACATCGAACAGCAAGCCGATGCGGTCGGGAGCCTCGATCTCAACCACCGTGAAGAAGTCCGAGGCGTCGTCCAGGACCCGAACCTCCACCGGGGTCTCCGTTCGAGCCGCCGTGTAGTGGCGCCGCTTCTCGGCGACGCGGTACTCGAGGGACAGCCGTCCCTCCAGCGCCCGGCGCAGCGTCTGCCTGAACCGTCGCCAGCGCTCCTCGTCCGCCTCACCTTCGAACGCGGTCTCCACCACGAACAGGTCGATAGCCACTCCGTCCTCCGTGGTGAACGCCTGAGCGGTCAGGATGTTGAGCCCGGCCAGCGCCAGAGCTCCCGCGATCTTGGCCAGGAGTCCCGGACGGTCGCCGGCCACCACCGTGAGCTCGTAGGTCTCCGACCTGCTTCCCCGCTCCGCTGCGGTGCGTACCTCCGCGGCGCCGATCGGCGGCCCCACCACCCGGAAGTGTCCCGCGACGACCTCGGGATCGACCGCCAGGACGTACTGGCGAGGGAGCCGGGCCAAGAACGCCTCGACCTGCCCTGGGGCGTGCGCCCCGAGGAGGCCGCGAACCTGGTCGAGCCGGCCCTCGAGGAGCGCGGCCCTGTCCGGACCCATGTCACCCGCTTCCAGGACGTGCTCGACCTTGCCGACCAGCTCCCGGACAAGAGCCAGCCGCCAGGGGGTCCGGGCATGAGGCCCGGTTGCATCGGCGTCGGCGATCGTCAGCACGAACAGCATCGCCAGGCGCTCCGGGTCGCCGATCCGGGCGGCCACGTCAAGGACCAGGTTCTCGTCGGAGAGGTCCCTCCGTGTCGCCGTGTTCGACAGCAACAGGTGCTCTCGTACCAGGAACCGCACGGTGTCTGCCGTCCGGCCCTCGATCCCCATCCGCTCCAGGACGACTCCGGCGATCCGCTCGCCGGTCTCCACGTGGCGCCCCTCGCCCGTCTTGCCGATGTCGTGAAGCAGCCCTCCGAGGAGCAACGCGTCGCGATCCCGCACCCCGGCCACCGCAGCCTCGAGCATGGGGTCCATCTCCCACCGCCCGGCCAGCGCCTCGGCCACCCCGGCCGCCGCTTCCACCAGATGCACGTCGACCGTGAAGCGATGGTAGGGGTCCCGTTGCGGCCGGCAGCGAACGGCGGCCCACTCGGGGATGTACCTGGCCAGGAGCTCCGCGCGATCAATGGCCTCCATCGCCGCGCGGCCTCGCTCCCCGGTGGCCAGCAGGTCGAGGAACGCCCGACGGATCGGCTCCGTCCACACGAAGGGCTCCGGGCCGAGGTCCGCCACCTCGATCGCGTCGAGTGTTCCGGCGGCCACCGGAGACTCGTCCCCCGCCGCGTGGGCGAAGGCGACCATCACCTCCTCGGGGCTCGAGGGGGCGGGACGCTCGGCCTCGACAGCACCCGCCCCGGCTACCCGGTCGAACACCAGGTCCCGGACGTGCTCGACATGCCTGGCGTGCTCGAAGAGGCTTCGCATCAACGCGTCGATGGCCGTGAGTCCGCGGCTCGACTGGAATCCGAACACGCCGGCCAACGCAGGCTGATGATCGAGGTGAAGCCGGTCGCGCCGGCTCTGTGTCTCCAGATGGAGGGCGCTGCGCAGCCGGATCAGATACTCCTGGGCGTCCTCGAGCGTCTGCCGCTCCCGATCGCGGATGAGGCCCTCCCGAACGGCGTCCCCGGCCACACGGATCACCCAGTCCACGGCATTGGCATCCCGCAGCCCGCCCGACCCCTCCTTCAGGTCTGGCTCGAGGGAGACCGCGCAAGAAGGATAGGTCTCATGGCGCGTCGCACCATCGGTCCGGAGCGCTTCGACGAAGGCCCGGGGATCCCGCCGCAGCGTCCGGAGCAGAGCCGACTCCAGGTCTCGCACCAGCGGCTCATGGCCCCACACCAGGCGGGCGTCCAGGAGCGAGCAAGCAACGTCCAGGCGATCCCGGGCGCCGGCGACGCACTGGTCCACGGTTCGCACGGCATGGCCGAGCGCCAGACCGGCATCCCAGAACGGATAGAACAGCCGCTCGGCCGTCTCCTGGATCCGCGCGGGTCTCCGCTCCGCGTGGAGGATCATCAGGTCGATGTCGGACGCCGGGCACAGCACCTCGCGTCCGTACCCTCCCAGCGCCACCAACGCGACCCGTCCGGGGAACCCCTCGGCAAGCGACCTGACGGTCTCGTCGACCAGCGCGGCGCGGCGCTTGGCAGACCATCGTCCGTGGTGGCCCTGGGAGTAGGCGCGGTCGAGCGCCCGGAGGGCCCGGACCAATCGCTGGACCGGGCCCTCGGAGGGATCGGCGGGCGAGGAAGACTCAGATCGCGTCGGGCCCCATCTCCCCTGTCCGGATCCGGTACACCTGCTCCGCAGGAAGCACGAAGATCTTGCCGTCTCCGATCTTCCCGGTGCGAGCCGACTTCAGCACAGCGTCAACGATGCCCTGTACCTGGTCGTCCTCCGCGACCACTTCGATCTTCACCTTGGGCACGAAATCCACCTGGTACTCGGCGCCGCGGTACACCTCCGTGTGCCCTCGCTGGCGTCCGAACCCCTGGACCTCGGTGGCCGTGAGGCCGTTCACCCCGACCGCTCGGAGGGCCTCCTTGACCTCGTCGAGCTTGAAGGGCTTGATGATCCCCACCACCAGCTTCATCAGCGCTCCCCTCTCCGGGCGTCCGCGGGATCGAGGGTCTCGGCCGCCGGAGCCTCCGACAACGACGCCGGCCGCGCGGCGTCGTGGGTCGCCACCGCGCCACCCCGATCGCCGAACGTATACCCCACCTCCGCGTGTTGCGACAGGTCGAGCCCGGTGACCTCCTCGTCTTCGGTCACCCGAAGGCCGACCACGAGGTCCACGATCTTGAGGATCGCCAGCGTGGCCAGGAACGAGAAGCCCAGGGTGACGCCGACCGCCACGGCCTGCTTGCCGAGCTGACCCAGCCCTCCCTCGAACGCGTTCACGGCCGTGGTGGCCAGCACCCCGGTGAGCAGGGCGCCCACGATCCCACCGACCATGTGCACACCGACCACGTCCAGGGAGTCGTCGTAGCCGATCCGGGACTTCATGTCGACCGCGTAGAAGCAGATGGCCCCGGCCGCCAGGCCGATCACGATCGCCGCCCACGGTTCCACGAAGCCGGCGGCGGGAGTGATGGCCACCAGCCCGGCCACCGCACCCGTTGCGGCACCGATGGTGGTCGGCTTCCCGTGCTTCATGGCCTCGGGGATCAGCCAGCCGAGCACCGCGGCGCCGGTGGCCACCTGGGTGGCCACGAATGCCGACGCGGCCAGGCCGTTCGCGGCCAGCGCCGACCCGGCGTTGAACCCGAACCACCCGAACCACAGGATCGCCGCCCCGGTGATCACCATCGGCACGTTGTGGGGCACGAACGCTTGCTTGCCGTACCCCCGGCGCTTCCCGAGGTACAGGATGGCCGCCAGGGCCGCGATCCCCGCGTTGATGTGGACCACGGTGCCGCCAGCGAAGTCCAGCGCTCCGAGCTCGAACAGCCACCCGCCGCCCCACACCCAGTGGGCCAGCGGCGAGTACACCAGGATCGACCACAGCCCCAGGAACAGCACGTAGGCGGAGAACTTCATCCGCTCCGCCACCGCACCGGTGATCAGCGCCGGCGTGATGATGGCGAACATCATCTGGTACACCGCGAACGCCAGGTGGGGCGTGGTGGTGGCATAGACCGGGCTGGGAGCCTGGCCCACGCCTCCGAACCCCCAGAAGTCCAGGCCTCCGATGAGGCCGCCCACGTCGGGGCCGAACGCCAGGGTGTAACCGATCAGCACCCACAGGACCGTCACCAGCCCCAGGGCGAAGAACGACTGCATGATGGTGCCGAGCACGTTCTTGGATCGCACCAGGCCGCCGTAGAACAGCGCCAGGCCGGGGGTCATGAACATGACCAGCGCCGAGGCGATCAGCAGCCAGGCGGTATCGCCAGTGTTGATCTCAGGCATCCTCACCTCCGTCTGCCACGGACGTTCCCGTTTGTACGGGACGGAGATTTCCGCCGGTTTGCCGGGGTGTTACGCGTTCGTTAACTCCCGGGCGGGGGCGACGGGGCTCCTCGCGGCGTACCCTCTGAGCGTGGCCGTCTGTGCTCAGTGTGGGCAGGAGAACCCTCCCGGGTTCCGGTTCTGCGGCGCCTGCGGCAGCCCGCTGGCCACCGATATCGAGGAACAACGCGAGGAACGGAAGATCGTCACCGTCCTGTTCGCGGACCTTGTGGACTTCACCAGCCGGGCCGAGCGACTCGACCCCGAGGACGTTCGGGCCATGCTCACCCCCTACTACGCCCGCCTGAGGACCGAGCTCGAACGGTTCGGCGGCACCGTGGAGAAGTTCATCGGCGACGCAGTGGTCGCTCTGTTCGGCGCCCCCGTGGCCCACGAGGACGACCCCGAACGAGCCGTCCGAGCGGCGCTGGCCATCCGGGACGCCATCGCGGAGATGAACGACGCGGATCCCCAGCTCGACCTTCATGTCCGCGTGGGTGTCAACACCGGCGAAGCCCTCGTCTCCCTGACTGCCCGCCCCGGGGAAGGCGAAGGCATGGCCGCCGGCGATGTGGTCAACACGGCCGCCCGGCTGCAGTCGGCAGCACCGACCGACGGGATCCTTGTCGGCGAGCCGACCTACCGAGCCACGTCGCGAGCGATCGAGTACCGGGAGGCCGAGCCCGTTCAGGCCAAGGGCAAGTCGGCTCCCGTGGTGGCATGGGAGGCGATCGAGGCCCGATCCCGGTTCGGCGTGGATGTGGCCACGGTGGCTCGCACGCCCCTGGTCGGGCGGGAGCGCGAAGTGGCCCTGCTTCGCGACACGCTGGCTCGATCCCGCCAGGAGCAGTCGCCGCAGCTGGTGACCCTGGTCGGTGAACCGGGGATCGGGAAGAGCCGGCTGGTTTTCGAGCTGTTCCAGGTGGTGGAAGGTGATCCCGAGCTCATCTACTGGAGACAGGGCCGGTGCCTGCCGTACGGAGACGGGGTGAGCTTCTGGGCGCTGGCGGAGATGGTCAAGGCCCAGGCCGGCGTCCTGGAGACGGATCTCGACGACCAGGCCGAGGCCAAGCTTCATCGCTCCGTCACCGATCTCGTGCCGGAGGCCGAGGACGCCGCATGGGTGGAGCGACACCTGCGCCCGCTGGTCGGGTTGGCCCAGGCCGGTGAGCTTCGAGAGGACAACCGAGAGGAGGCGTTCTCGGCCTGGCGGCGATTCATCGAGGGCCTGGCCGACCGGGATCCCACCGTGCTGGTGTTCGAGGACCTCCACTGGGCCGACGACGGGCTCCTCGACTTCATCGACCACCTGGTCGACTGGGGCGGAGGCGTCCCACTGATGGTGGTGTGCACGGCCCGGCCAGAGCTGCTTGCTCGTCGCCCCGGGTGGGGCGGAGGGAAGCCCAACGCCTCAACGCTGTCGCTGTCGCCACTGTCCGAGGAACACACCGCTCGCCTGATCGGTTTTCTAGTGGAGCGAGCGGTGCTTCCGGCCGAGGTGCAGT
The DNA here is from genome assembly GCA_036833435.1 of Actinomycetota bacterium. GTDB lineage: Bacteria > Actinomycetota > UBA4738 > UBA4738 > CALAEC01 > DAITPV01. Next base: position 7,883 of record DAITPV010000084.1, read on the forward strand.
CAGCCCTCCTGAGCCGGGCGGGAGGGAACCCCCTCTACGCGGAGGAGTTCGCTCGAATGGCCGCCGACCGCGGCCTGCGGGGGGATCCCGAGGACCTCCAGCTCCCGG
>DAITPV010000085.1:0-7963 GCA_036833435.1 Actinomycetota bacterium
CCTTGAACTTCTGCGGTGAATGATGGAATAAGGGGGCGGCCGCGAGTCCTTGACCTGATCGAGCAATACAGGGAACGCGCGCTAAGTCCAGCGGCTCCGCCATCCCCAGCTGGGCCCACAGCTCCCCGGCCGCACGAGGCATCACCGGCCAGAGCAGGACCGCCAGAACCCGGAGGACCTCGGCCGAGGCGTACAGCACCGAGGCCAGGTCCTCCCGGCGGGCGGGATCGTCGGCCAGCTTCCAGGGCGCCCACCGCACCAGCTCCTGGTTGGCCGCAGCCACGATCTCCCATACCGCGGCCAGCGCCCCGCTGAGGGCCACGGCGTCCATCCCCTCGTCGATCCTCTTAGCCCGAGTGCGGACCACCCGGCGGAGCTCGTCTCCGATCCCCTGGGGCCTTCCCTCTGGCACCGCTCCGTCGAAATACGAGTCGATCATGGCCAGCACCCGGCTGGCCAGGTTCCCCAGCCCGTTGGCCAGGTCGGCGTTGTATCGCTCCACCATGGCCTCCCACGAGAAGCTCCCGTCCTGCCCGAACTGGATCTCCCGGAGGAAGTGGTACCGGTAGGCGTCCACACCGAAGTGGTCGACGAGCAGCTTCGGGTGGATGCCGGTGGCTCGGGTCTTGCTCATCTTCTCTCCGCCGACGGTGAGGAACCCGTGGGCCCACACCTGCCGCGGCGGCTCAACACCCCCGGCCATCAGCATCGCCGGCCAGTAGATGGCATGGAACCGGAGGATGTCCTTGCCGATGAAGTGCACGTCCGCGGGCCACATCCGCTCGAATCGCTGGGGATCGTCGGCGTACCCGGCGGCGGTGATGTAGTTGGTCAGCGCGTCGAACCACACGTAGCACACGTGCTTGGGATCCCAGGGCAGCGGCACGCCCCAGGCGAACGACGTCCGGGAGATGGAGAAGTCCCGGAGTCCGCCCTTGATCAGCGAGACGACCTCGTTCCGCCGGGTCTCGGGCTCCACCGCCGAGGGCGTGCGCTCGTAGTGCTCCAGCAGGCGGTCCTGGTACGCGGAGAGCCGGAAGAAGTAATTCTCCTCCGACATCGCTTCCACCGGCCGGCCGTGGATCGGGCACTTCCCGTCGACCAGCTCGTCCTCGGTGTAGTAGGCCTCACAGCTCACGCAGTACAGGCCCTCGTACGTCCCCAGGTAGATGTCATCGCGGCCGTTCTCGTACACCGCGGTGAGGAGCTTGGACACCGCTCGCTCGTGGCGCGGCTCGGTGGTTCGGATGTAGTCGTCGTAGGCCACGTCCAGCAGCTCCCACACCTCCCGCCACCTCGGCTCCATCTGGTCCACGAAGGTCTGGGGATCCAAGCCCTGGTCCCGGGCGGCCTGGGGAACCTTCTTCCCGTGCTCATCCGTGCCCGTGAGGAAGAACACGTCCTCGCCCCGCAGCCGGTGATAGCGGGCCACCACGTCGGTGGCCACCGTTGTGTAGGCGTGACCGATGTGCGGCACGTCGTTCGGGTAATAGATCGGCGTGGTGACGTAGAACGTGGACTTGGGCACGGAAACGGATTCTCCCACAGGCCTCAGCGACGGCGGTCCAGCGAGGCCTGGTACAGCGCCCTGGTAGAAGCGCCCACGTCGCCAGCCACTCGTGCGGCGGCGTCCTTGCGGGAGAGACCTCCGGCCATCAGCTCGTCGACCCTCGCCGAAAGGGCCTCGAGATCCGGCTCCCGGGGCTCGGCTCCTCCGATGACCACGACCACCTCCCCGCGGACCTCGCCGGAGAAGGCCTCGGCCAGCTCGGAGAGCCGGCCCCTGCGAACTTCCTGATGGATCTTGGTGAGCTCCCGGACCACCGCCGCGGGGCGGTCGCCCAGGACCTCCCGGGCCTGAGCCAGGGTGGCCTCCAGCCTCTTGGGTGACTCAAAGGCCACGATCGTCCGGCTCTCCTCGGCCAGCGAGGCCAGCCGGGCGCGGCGCTGACCGGCTTTTCGGGGGAAGAACCCCTCGAACACGAACCGGTCGGCGGGCAGGCCGGAGACCACCAGCGCGGCGATGGGCGCGGAGGGGCCGGGAGCCACATCCACGACGATCCCCTCGGCGATGCACGCCAAGACCAGCCGGTACCCGGGGTCGGACAGGCCGGGCATCCCGGCGTCCGAGACCACCGCCACGTCCTCGCCCGCTCTCAGGTGGGCGATGAGCTCCGGGATCCGGCGATCCTCGTTGGCATCGTGGAACGAGACCAAGCGCCGGCCCTCGATCCCCAGGTGAGCCAGCAGGGCCCGGGTTCGCCGGGTGTCCTCGCTGGCGATGACATCGGCCGCGGCCAGCCGCTCCCGGGCCCGGTCGGTGAGGTCGCCGAGGTTCCCGATGGGCGTGCCCACCAACCACACCGTCCCGCTCATGCGGACGGGGCCGTCGGCGGAGGCCCCCACGAAGGGAGCACCGAGGTGAACAGCTCCGACAGGGGGCTGGCGTCCGGGGGCGGCCGCCCGTCCAGGATCCGGCGGACGGCTTGATGGGCACCCTCCGATTCGGTGATCCCGGTGTGGGTGGTATCCACCGTTCCTCCGTCGGCGGCTCCCGGAGCCCCGTGGCCTCGAGGCGCCACGGCCTCGTCGAACGTGGCGAACACGAACGCGGCGGTGATACTCGGGGGGAGTCCCTGCGCGAAGATCCGCTCCATCCCTCCGGCAGTCGCCAGGATCTCCCGCGCTAGCGGCGCATCGGGATCGAAGGTCCCGTCCGTGAATCGCCGGCTGGCCGCCGACAGGAACCGCAGGACGTCGCCGCCCACCTTGCCCTCCCCTTCCTCTCCAGGAGCGGGGTACGGAGCGGAGGTTCGGGGGAACCCGGCAAGGGTGATCAGGTGACTGATCCCCTCGGCCCCGCCCACGGAGGCCGCCTGCCACGCGATCACCGCTCCCTGGGAGTGGGTCACCACCACCACCGGCGCGCCGCCCGAGGCCTCCCGGATCGCTTGGAGCTGCTCCACGAATGCTTCCGTGAGGAGGTCCAGGGACCGCTGGGTCTCCTGCTTGGTGTACGGGGCGTGGACCCGGATGGGGCACACGGCGTCGGCTCGGTCGGCCCCCCGTCCGGGACCTCGATAGGAGTAGTAGTACACGCGGTCACAGGGAAATCCGATGGCTTCCGGGTCCAGCGCGTACATGGCCCCGCTCCCACTCGAGGTGTCCACTCCCGGGACCAGGAACAGCACCGCGTCGCCCGACACCGGCCCCTGCAGCGCCGGAGGGGAACCGACCCCCAGGAGCATCACCGCGGTGGCCACCGTCACCGGGGTCTTCCGGCGTGGGATCCGCACTCCCCCGCCCATCCACACCAGCAGGACGGCCGTCACCAGGGCGGATACCAGCAGCAGGACCACGGTGACGCCGCGTCCCCCGGCCCGGGCCCAGGCCCCCAGGGCTCCGTAGGCCAGGAGCGTCACCGCCGTTACCCCCACGCGGAAGCCGGTCCCGACGGTTCGGCCCGCCGCGCCGGCAACCGCGCCGAGGAAGAACGGCACGGTCAGGACGAGGATGGCGAACCCGGTCCACCAGTACCACGCGTACACCGACGCCAGTCCCGCGTACTGCAGGGCGGCGGCGATCCCCACCGGCACAACGGCCCAGCCGTACCACTTGATGCATCGCCGCCACAGGGAGAGGAACGGGCTGGCCGATCCCACCGCCATCAGCAGCGCCGCCAGAACGGCGGAGCGAACGACCACCGAGGCCACCACGCCCACCGCGAAGATCGGATACGAGGTCGCCCGGGCAACCAGGACCCGGAGATCGAAGAACAGATCGAGCGGCGGGATGGCCACCGCGTGCACCAAACCCGGCCACTTCGGCAGGGCCCCGGTCTCGGCGGCGACGATGGCGACAACCGTGACCCCCGCCAGCGGCAGCCACAAGAGCGCCGTCCTGATCGAAGACCCGCTAGGCCCTGAATCTGAAGGTGATGACGTCGCCGTCATGGACGACATAGTCCTTTCCCTCGGCTCTGACCATCCCGCGATCCCTGGCTGCAAGGAACGACTCCGCCTCGATGAGATCGTCCGCCGCCGCCAGCTCGGCCTTGATGAACCCCCGGGCCATGTCGGTGTGGATCTCCGCCGCGGCTTCCACGGCCGTGGTTCCCTCGGGGACCAGCCAGGCCCGGCACTCATCGGACTCGATCGAGTAGAAGGTGATCAGCCCCAAGAGCCGGCGGGCGGCATCGGCGATCCGGGCGGTCCCCCGCTCGCGGATCCCGTACCCCTCGAGGAGCTCCGCGCCTTCATCTTCGGACAGGTCCTCCACCTCTTCCTCGAGCTTCGCGCACACCGCCACCACCTCGGCGTCCGGCGGCAGCGAATCCCGGAAGCGCGCCTCCACGTCGAGCGCCCGCCCGGCGTCGTCCTCACTCACGTTCAGCACCACCAGGAGCGGCTTCGCGGTGAGCAGGAAGGCATCCCGGACCCGGGCCAGATCATCCACGTCCAGGGCCCGGCGAGCGGGCGTGCCCTGCCGCAGCGCCTCCACCGCCCGGCTCAATGCCTCGGCCCGCTCCCGCTCCCGGTCGTCGTGGGTCCCCGCAGCTCGTCGCTCGGCGCGCCCAGCGGATCGCTCCACGGATTCCAGGTCGGCCAGGGCCATCTCGGTGAGCAGGACGTCCAGGTCCCGCACCGGGTCCACCGTGCCCTCGGGATGCGGAGAGGTTGCCGACTCGAACGCCCGGAGCACGACCAGGAGGGCATCCACCTCCCGGATGTGAGCCAGGAAGCGGTTCCCCAGGCCTTCCCCTCGGTGAGCCCCTCTCACCAGGCCGGCGATGTCCACGAATCGAACGTGGGCTCGGACCACCCGCCCGGGGCGAAGGGTCTCGGCCAGCCGTTCGAGCCGGGGGTCGGGGACCTCGGCGTCGCCGACGTTCGGATCCACCGTGGTGAACGGGTGACCGGCCACCAGCACGTGACCCCTGGTCAGCGCGTTGAACAGCGTGGACTTGCCGGCGTTCGGCAGCCCCACGATCCCGGCACGCAACATCGGGGCAGGTTCTATCCTGGGTGGCCGCCAACCGCCACCGAGGACCCTTGCGTACACCTGTCGCTCGAGCCGTCGTGGTCGTCGGCGCCGTCACGCTCCTTGCCGGCGCCGCCCGCTTCTATCGCCTGTCTGAGCCCTCTCGGAAGATCTTCGACGAGGTCTATTACGCCAGCGACGGCTGCTTCTACGCCGGGATCGACTACCAAACCTGTGGGCTGGAGGTCGCCTCCGAGCGGTCCTGGGTTCATCCGCCGCTCGGCAAGGCCATGATCTCGACGGGGATCGAGGCGTTCGGCAACACGCCATTCGGCTGGCGTTTCGCCGCGGCCGTCACGGGAACCGCCGTCGTGGCCATGATCGGAGCCATCGCCTTCCTCCTCTTCGGCTCCGCCCTGTGGGCGGGAGTCGCGGCGCTGCTGGCCGCTGCCGAGCACCTGGAGTTCGTCCAGTCCCGGATCGCCATGCTCGACGTGTTCCTGGCCTTCTTCGTGGTGATGGGCTTCCTGTTCCTGGTGGCCGACCGAGTCAGGAACGACCGAGATCGGGGGGATGCGGAACCAACGACCGACCCCCGGACGGTCTGGCGCCCCTTCAGGCTGCTGGCCGGAGCCGCGCTGGGGGCGGCGGTGGCGGTGAAATGGTCGGGTCTGTTGGCCCTGGCGGGGGCCCTGCTCCTCTCGGTGATCTGGGCTCGATCCGCGAGGAAGCGAGCCAGAGAGAAGCGCCCCTTCTTTTCGGCGATCTACCGAGAGGGATTCGGCATCTACCTGGCGTTGGTGGTGGTGCCGTTCCTGGCGTACGCGGCGGCGTGGCTCCCATGGCTCGCCGACCACGGCTTCAACCCCTATCGACTCCTCCTCAACCACGGGGACATGGCCGAGTACCACCTGACCCTGGACGCGGTCAATACGGAAGGCGAGCCGGTTCATCCCTACCTCTCGCCGGCGTGGAAATGGCTGTTGATGACCCGGCCGGTGGCGTACTTCTGGGACGGGGCCCCGAACTGCTGTGAGCACATCGTGGCGATGGGGCACCCGTTGTTGTTCTGGGGCTCGCTGGTGATCATCCCGTACCTGGCGTACCGATGGACCCGCGACTGGCGAGCCGGAGCGATCCTCGTTCCGATCCTGGCCCAGTTCCTGCCGTGGCTGGCGGTGAGCCGCCCGCTGTTCCTGTTCTACATGACCCCGGTGACGCCGTTCCTGGCCCTTGGAGCGGCCTACGCACTGCGCGACGTCTCCCGGCTCCGGCTGGGCAGGTGGAGGGTCGGTGCCCTCACGGCCGCGCTGATCGTCCTGGGATTCGTGGGCGTGTTCGCGTTCTTCTGGCCGGTGCTCACCGCCACCCACCTCTCGATGGACGCCTGGGAGGCGCGGATGTGGCTCGAAGGGTGGATCTAGCCGTGCCCGGCGCGTTCGACGACCTGGTCGCCGAGACGCTCGACGAGCTTCCCGCGTGGGTGCAGGAGCGCCTGGAGAACGTCGAGGTCCTCGTGGAGGACGAATCCGATCCGGATGGCCCCGAGCTCCTCGGCCTGTACGAGGGGATCCCGCTCACCCAACGAGGCCTGGACTACGCGGGGGTGCTCCCCGATCGAATCACCTTGTTCCGTGGTCCGATCGAGCGGCAGGCCGGGACCATGGAACCGAAGACGTTGAAGCGAGCCATCGCCGACACGGTGGTCCACGAGGTCGCGCACTTCTTCGGCATCTCGGAGCACCGGCTGCACGAGCTCGGTCGCGACTGAACGAGCCTCCTCCTACCATGGGGGCTCGGAGGTGGAGCGATGGCTCTGATCGAGCTGGCACAGGGAGACATCACCCAGCAGGACGTCGACGCCATCGTCAACGCCGCGAACTCCTCACTGATGGGCGGGGGCGGGGTGGACGGGGCCATCCACCGCCGGGGCGGACCGGAGATTCTCGAGGAGTGCCGCCGGATCCGGGCCGAGCAGTACCCCGAGGGGCTCCCGACGGGGAAAGCCGTCTCCACCACCGCCGGAGAGCTCCCGGCTCGATGGGTCATCCACACCGTGGGCCCGGTTTACTCGAAGAACGAGGACCGCTCAGACCTGCTGGCCGACTGCCACACCGAGTCTCTGGCGGTGGCCGATCGCATCGAGGCGCGCAGCGTGGCCTTTCCGGCCATCTCCACGGGCGTGTTCGGGTATCCGGTGGAGGAGGCCGCGCCGGTGGCCATCCGAGCCATTCAGGGCTCGGCGACCGACGTGGAGCTGGTGCGCTTCGTACTCTTCGACCATGCGACCCTGGAGGCCTTCACCCGGGCGCTGGAAGCCTCGCCCGGGTAGCCCTGGTTGAGAGCCCCTCGCTCGGGGAAAGACTCACTCCCAGATGAAAGGAGCTCACATGGGCGGCGAGAAGGACAAGGCCGAAGGCAAGTGGGATGAGGCAAAGGGCAAGGTCAAGGAGGCCGTCGGCGACGCCACGGACGACGAGAACCTGGAGTCCGAGGGCAAGGGTGACCAGGCCAAGGGCAAGCTGAAGGACGCCAAGGGCAAGGTCAAGGACGCCGGCGAGAAGGCCAAGGACAGCATCAACAAAGCCTTCGACTGACCGGGAAGGACTCATGAGCGGGGAGGAGCGATCCTCCCCGCTCTTGTTCTGTTAGCGTCGGCGGGCGGTGGGTAGACCGGCGGCGACGAGAGCGCCAGAGCTGGCCCCGACGCCCGCGGCGGCCTCACGTCCTCTCTTTTCGGTGATCCTGGTCGGGCTGGTCACCCTGCTGGCCACCCAAAGCCTCCGGGTGCTGTTCCCGCTGGCGTACAACCTGGGTGAGCGCACCAGCTTCATCTCAGCCGGGGTGTTCGCTCTGGCCCTGTCGCTGACCCCCTTCGTTGCGCCGCTGATCATCAGGCCGTTTGGCCTCCGTCGCGCCCTCGTCGCGAGCGTCGCCGGCGTGGCGGCGGTCCGCCTGGCCATCCAGGTCGTCCATCCCGTCC
>DAITPV010000086.1:0-7890 GCA_036833435.1 Actinomycetota bacterium
CTGCTCCTCGGCGGCGATCCTGGCCCACACGCCCTCGGTGGGATCGCTGGCGGCCATCGGCGCGGCCGCGCTGGGTTGGCTCTCCGTCCGGAAGATCGGGGGGATCCTCGGTGACGTGCTGGGCGCCGTCGAGCAGATCGCCGAGATCCTGGTCCTGGTAGCCGCGGCCATCGTGGCGTCCAACGGCGGCGAGATGGCGTGGTGGCGATGACCGTCAGGCTGTGGCTCGCTCGCCACGGCGCGACGGAGTGGAGCACCGCCGGCCGACTCACCGGCTGGCGGGACATCCCGCTGAGCGACGTCGGCAGGGGCCAGGCCACGGATTTGCGCCGCCGCCTGGCCGGACGTCAGTTCGACTCCGTGCGGACCTCGGATCTGGTCCGAGCGGCGGACACCGCTCGGATCGTGGCGGGGGAGGCGGTTCCCGACCCCCGGCTCCGCGAGCTGGACTTCGGGACCCTCGAGGGTGCGACGTGGGATGAGCTGGACCCTGGGGTGCGGCAGGCCTTGATGCGGTTCGATGGCTTCGAGGCCCCGGCGGGGGAGTCAGTCACGGACCTCCGTCGCCGAGTGGGGGAGGCCGTCGCCGAGCTCCCGGCCGGCGATCATCTCATCGTCACGCACGGCGGGGTCATCCGGTCGCTGCTTAGGGAAGAGGACTTCGTGGAACCCGGGGAGATGCGAACGCTCAGCCTGAAGGAGTCGGTGTCGATGCCGAGGCGGGCTCGCCCTCGCTCGGACCGGCGGTGGGACCCTCCTCCGGGATCGTGAACGAGAGCCGGGAGCCCCCACCGGGGAGCGGCTCGGCCCACAGGATCCCGCCGTGCAGGGCGATCAGGTTGCGGGCCAGGTTGAGCCCGATCCCCAGCCCGGATCGCTCCTTGGTCAGGACCTCCTCGCCCGGAGAGAAGGCCTGCCCGAAAGCTGCGGCGACCTTGTCCCGGCCCACCCCGAACCCCCGATCGGTGATGTGGACGGTCACCCCCTCGTCCGCCAGGCGGGCCTTCAGTCGAACGGCCCCGCCCTCCTCCGAGTACCGGCAGGCATTGTCGACGAGCTGGCGAACCACCCCACGGACCGCTCGAGCGTCGGCCACCGCCACCAGAGTGGGGGGAACCACGATCTCCACCTCGATCTGCGGATGGCGGTCGGCGGCGTCGGTGGCCCCCTCCCGCATGACCGGAGCGAGATCGCAGCGCCGGAAGTCCAGGGAGAACTCACCACGATGGATCTCCGCCTGGGTCAGCATTCCGTCGACCGTCCCGGACAGCTTGTCCGCGGCCTGCTCCACCTGCTCGAGGAGGTACTCGCGATCCTGCCGAGCGTCGACGGGAAGCCGGGCGATGGTGGCGGCCACACCTTTGATGATCGTGAGTGGTGTCCTGAGCTCGTGGGACACGTTGGCCAGGAAGTCGGTCTTGGTCTGGGCCAGCTCCTCGGCGTGACGGGCCTGGTGGGCCAGAGCTCGAGCCCACTCGCGCTCCCGGGTCACGGACTGGGCCAGCGTGTCGACCAGGTGGCGGGCGATCTGGGGGTCGAGCACCACGCCGCCCTCGATGACCCGTTCGACGGTCCACTCGAGGAACTCCACCGTGGCCGGCAGGAGGACGCCGTCGGCACCGACCCGAAGAACCCGGACGGCCGTTTCCTCGGTGGCAGAGTCCACGATCATGACGACAGGTCGCTCGGGTGCGGGGCGCTTGAGCCGGTGGACCAGGTCGACGGGTGAGAGCCCGGGGAGGCCGGCGCGGACGATGACGGCGTCCGGATGCGTTCGCTCGGCGATCTCCACCGCCCGGTAGCCGGTGGGTGCCGTGTCCATGCGATGTCCTCGAGCGGCCAGGTCCTCGACGATGCCTTCGTCCAGGCCGCAGGCCAGCAAGGCCCGTGCGTTCATCCGTGAGGGTATCGGCAGGGCTCGAACCGAGGGTGAGTGTTACTCGACCAGACCCTGACGGATGGCGATGGCCACCGCCTGGGCGCGGTCGTTGGCCCCGAGCTTCTCGAAGATCCGCTCGAGGTGGGTCTTGACGGTGTGGAAGGAGATCCCCAGCTGGTCGGCGACCTCCTTGGTGGTGGCGCCGTAGGCGATCTTCTGGAGGATCTCGATCTCTCGCGGAGACAGGGGAGCCTCGGGAGACGAGGGACGGTCCACCAGCTGGACCTCCTCGATGAAGGCCTGGGTCAGGCTGGGGTGGATCACCGCCTTGCCCTGCATGGCCTGGCGAGCCGCGTTGACCAGCTCGGAGACCCCGGCATCCTTGAGGAGGTACCCGGACACCCCGGCCTGGATGGCCTCGGCCACGCTGGCCCGGGACTCGTCGATGGTGAACAGGATGACCTTGGTCTCGGGATGGCGCTCCCGGATCATCCGGGTGGCCTGGATCCCGTTCATCCCGGGCATCCGGACGTCCATGAACACCACCTCGGGGCTGAGGTCCTCGACGGCCTGCATGGCCTCCTCGCCGGAGGCCGCCTCGCCGACCACCTCGACCTCGTCCGACATGCCGAACGCCGTTCGGAGGCCGTCCCTGGTGACCGGGTGGTCGTCGACGATCAACACGCGCATGGCGCCTTTTCCCCCGCAGGTCGTCGTTGAGAGGCCTCTAGGATATCCTTTGATCTAGAGCAGATGAAGCAAGACGAGTCGAAAATTGACGAGGCGGAAGCTCCGGTCCCCGAGGACGGGAACGGGCATCACGCCGGCCTGAAAGACCAGGTCATCGAGGCCCTTCGCCAGGTCAACGATCCCGAGCTGGGCATCAACATCGTGGATCTGGGCCTGGTCTACGAGGTGGAGATCCAGGGCCGGACCGTGCACGTCACCTACACCCTGACCACCATGGGCTGCCCCATCGGGCCACTGATCGAGAACCAGATCGAAGAGATGCTCCAGGGGGTCGAGGGGGTCGACGACCTGCAGGCCGAGATGGTCATGAGCCCCCCGTGGACACCGGACAAGATGTCCGAAGAGGCCAAAGCCGCCCTGGGCATGTTCTGAGTCGCTTGACACCGGAGCGGGCCCTCCGGTACAAAGCGAGCGTCGAATCCCATCAAAGGCATCGGAATATGATCCGAGCTCGAAGCGCACAGACCGCGGGGACCATGATCCCCAACCGCTCCTGCGGCTGTACCACGACCACTCCCTGAGGCCTTCGGGCCGCCCTCGTCCGTCTCGATCAGAACAGGAGGATCATCGAATGACCGATTACGCCAACCCCGGAGCTCTCGTCGACACCGACTGGCTCGCCGGCCATCTGGACGACCCCAACGTCCGGATCATCGAGGTCGACGAGGACACCTCGGCCTATGACAAGGGACACATCCCCGGCGCGGTGGGGTGGAACTGGTTCAAGGACCTCCACGACCCCCTCCGACGCGACTACGTGAGCCAGGCCGGCGCGTCAGCGCTGCTTCAGAAAGCCGGCGTGGGCCCGGACACCACCGTGGTCCTCTACAGCGGCAACAACAACTGGTTCGCCGCGTATGCGTACTGGCTGCTCCGGTACTTGGGCTTCGACCGGGTCCAGCTGCTCAACGGCGGGCGGCAGAAGTGGGAGCTCGAGAGCCGGGAGCTGGTCCCCGACGCCCCGTCGTTCCCTGCAACCGACTTTGAGATCGGGGGATCCACCCGCGAGGACCTCCGGGCGCTCCGGGACGACGTGCTGTCCAAGGTCGGGAAGACCTCGTTCGTCGACGTTCGCTCTCCGGAGGAGTACCGGGGCGAGAAGCTGGCCCCGGACCACCTCCCGCAGGAGCAGGCCCAGGTCCCCGGCCACATCCCCGGGGCCCTCAACATCACGTGGTCGAAAGCCGCGGCCGAGGACGGGACGTTCAGGTCCGCCGATGAGCTCAAGGTCCTGTACGAAGGCGAGGGGCTGACCTCCGAGGAGGAGGTCATCGCCTACTGCCGGATCGGGGAGCGCTCCAGCCACACCTGGTTCGTCCTCCGGGAGCTGCTCGGCTACCAGAACGTGAAGAACTACGACGGCAGCTGGACCGAGTACGGCTCGTTGGTCGGCGCGCCGGTCGAGCGGTAACGCCTCCGGCGGCACCGGCCGGTCGTGCTGGGGGGCTCGGGGGGGTAGCTCGCCAGGATGCGTGCGGCCAGGACATCACCGGGCGAGCGGACCCCCCGATCAGGACGGGGGTAGGGTTGGTGAGGGTCCGTCACCGCGGGCCCTCATCGCCGCGCGAGGAGGAGCGTTGTCCTCGAGAGATCTGGCCCGCCTAGAGCATCAGGCCGAAGAGCACCCCGAGGAGCTTCAAGATCTCGGGCCCGACTACGACATCGAGCTCGAGCCGGAGGCCCACCGGGTTCGGGGTGAGTGGATCCGCGACGCCACCCTGGGAGCGAACGACGGCCTGGTCTCCATCCTCACCCTGCTGGCGGGAGTGGCCGGCGCGGGCGCCGACTCCGACACGGTCCTCCTGGTGGGGCTGGCCGGGGTGGTCGCCGGGGCCATCTCCATGGGGGTCGGCGCGTTCGTGTCCGCCAAGGCCTATCGCTCCTACTACCGCAAAGAGCTCCGTCAGGAGCTCCGGGAGATGCGGGAAAAGCCCGACGTCGAGCGAGAGGAGATCCGGACGATCTACCGGGAGCGCGGCTTCGAGGGCGAGCTCTTGGAGCGGGTGGTGGACCGGATCACCATGGATCCGAAGGTGTGGCTCAAGGTGATGATGTCGGAAGAGCTCGGGTTGTCCGCACACTTCGGCCGGCCGCTGGGGGCCGCCGCGGTTGTGTTCGTGGCCTTCGTGATCGGAGGGGTGATCCCGGTGGCCCCCTTCCTGTTCGCCGACGGAGTGGCGGCGCTGGGAGCCTCCTTTGCCCTGGCCGCGATGGCCCTCATGGTGGCCGGGGGCCTCCGAACCAGGTTCACCGGCGAGCGGCCCCTGGTGGCCGGGGGAGAGCTGGTGGCCATGGCCGCGGTGGGGGTGGGGGTGGCCCTCCTGGTGGGGCGCCTGGTCGGAGTGGCCATCGGCTGAATCCGACCCATCAGGTAGGCTTTAGGAGCGGTCCCCTCTATACTGGAGCGTAGATGACAGCTCCCCGTCCCGACCTCAAAGAGCTCGACCAGGGGTACCGCTTCGGCTGGAAGGACCCCCAGCACTCCGTGTTCACCCCCAAGCGGGGGCTCTCGGAGGCCGTGGTGTCGGAGATCTCCGAGCTCAAGTCGGAGCCGGCGTGGATGCGGAAGTTCCGCCTCAAGGCCCTCAAGCACTTCCAGGGCCGGCCCATGCCGTGGTGGGGCGCGGACCTGTCCGACATCGACTTCGAGAACATCTATTACTTCATCCGCTCGACGGAGAAGCAGGCCAAGTCCTGGGAGGACCTCCCCGACGACATCCGGGGGACCTGGGACAAGCTGGGGATCCCCGAGGCCGAGAAGAAGTTCCTCGGCGGGGTCTCCGCCCAGTACGAGTCCGAGGTCGTCTACCACAAGATCAAGGACGAGCTGGACAAGATCGGTGTGGTGTTCACCGACATGGACACCGCCCTCCGGGAGCACGAGGACCTGGTCCGGGAGCACTTCGGGACGATCATCCCGCCCAACGACAATAAGTTCGCCGCGCTGAACTCCGCGGTGTGGTCGGGCGGGTCGTTCGTGTACGTCCCCGAAGGGGTCCACGTGGACATCCCGCTCCAGGCCTACTTCCGGATCAACGCGGAGAACATGGGCCAGTTCGAGCGGACCCTGATCATCGCGGAGCCCGGCTCGTACGTGCACTACGTGGAGGGGTGCTCCGCGCCGATCTACACCACGGACAGCCTGCACTCCGCGGTGGTGGAGATCATCGCCAAGCCCGGGGCCCGGGTGCGGTACACGACCATCCAGAACTGGTCGACCAACGTCTACAACCTGGTGACCAAGCGGGCCGCGGCCCACGAGGACTCCATCGTGGAGTGGATCGACGGGAACATCGGCTCGAAGGTGACCATGAAGTACCCGAGCATCTACCTGCTGGGCAAGGGTGCGCGCGGCGAGGTGCTGTCCGTGGCCTATGCCGGCAAGGGAATGCACACGGATGCCGGCGGCAAGGCCATCCACGTCGCGCCGTACACCACGTCGATCATCACCTCGAAGTCGGTGTCGAAGGACGGCGGGCGGACCGGGTACCGAGGGCTGGTGCGGGTGGAGCCCGAGGCCCACCACGCCAAGTCCAACGTCCGTTGCGACGCGCTGATCCTGGACGAGGCGTCTCGTTCCGACACGTACCCGTACATCGAGGTGGAGGACGAGAGCGCGTCGCTGGGCCACGAGGCCACCGTGTCGCGGGTGGGCGAGGACCAGCTGTTCTACCTGATGAGCCGGGGGCTGTCGGAGACCGACGCCATGGCCATGATCGTCAACGGCTTCATCGAGCCAATCACCAAGGAGCTCCCCATGGAGTACGCGGTTGAGCTCAACCGCCTGATCGAGCTCCAGATGGAGGGCTCGGTCGGCTGACCGAGCCACCTGAGCGGATGACCACCACGACAGAGACACGGTTCGTTGAGGCCGCGCTGCCGGAGCCGCACGGCGAGGCGTCCTTCGCTGCCGACCTTCGGCGGAACGCGTTCGAGGCGTTCACCGCGCTGCCCGTCCCGTCCCAGGAGACCGAGGAGTGGCGGTACACGGACCTGTCCACGCTGGAGCTGGGAGCGTTCCTCCCTCATGTCTCCGGCAGGCAGGCGGCCAACCTCGACGACCTGGACGAATCCCTCTTGGCTGCCGCGGGAGAGATCGGGGACCGGGCCGGCCTCCTGATCCAGCACAACTCCGATAACGCCACCGTCCACATGGACCCCGCCCTTGCCGAACGCGGGGTGATCTTCACCGGGATCGACCAGGCGCTGGCCGAGCATCCCGAGCTGCTCGAGGACCGGCTTCACGCCCTGGTTCCGGCCGACCGGACCAAGTTCACCGCGCTCCACGCGGCGTTCCGGACCGGCGGCGCGTTCCTGTACGTCCCTCGAGGGGTCACCGTGGAGATCCCCCTCCAGGTGTTCACGTACCTAGACACCGAGGGCGCCGCGGTGTTCCCGCACACCATCGTTGTCGCGGAAGAGATGGCCGACGTCACCCTGATCGACCGGCAGGCCTCCCCGGATCTCGAGGACGCGTTCTCCGACGCGGTCACCGAGATCTTCGCAGGCCCCGGCGCCCGGGTGCGCTATGTGTCGCTCCAGGACTGGGGGAGCGGGATGACCCACCTGGCGGTGCAGCGGGCCGCCCTCGCCCGAGACGCGGAGCTGCGCTCGCTGGCCGTCTCCTTCGGTGCCTCGTTGTCCCGCACCGAGGTGGAGGCGGTGCTGGAGGGCCCCGGCGCCCACAGCGAGATGCTGGGGGTGTACTTCACCGACGGCACCCAGCACTTCGACCATCGTTCCCTGCAGGACCACGCCGCCCCAAACGGCACCAGCGACCTCCTGTACAAGGGAGCGCTGAAGGACGCCAGCCGGGCGGTGTACTCCGGGCTGATCCGTGTCCGGCCGGGAGCTCAGAAGACCGACGCGTTCCAGACCAACCGGAACGTGGTGCTCTCCGACCAGGCCAAGGCGGACTCCATCCCCAACCTGGAGATCGAGAACAACGACGTCCGGTGCTCCCACGCCGCCAGCGTGGGACCGGTGGACGAGGACGTGCTGTTCTACCTGCAGTCCCGGGGCATCCCGGCGGATGAGGGCGAGCGCCTCATCGTCCGGGGGTTCTTCCAGGAGGTCCTGGACCGGGTGGGGCTGGAGGAGGTTCGGTCCGGCCTGGAGCGGTCGATCGAGGACGAGCTCCGGGGAAAGCGGTAGGGGATGGCCCTGGTGACCGTGTGCCGCACCGACGACGTCCCGGAAGGGGAGGCCCGGAGGTTCGAGGTCCAGGGCCACGAGATCGCCGTGGTCAACCTGGGCGAGGA
>DAITPV010000087.1:0-7805 GCA_036833435.1 Actinomycetota bacterium
CCTGGAGGAGGCTCAGCGAGTGCTGTCGCGGGCCAAGCGGTCGGACGAGAACGTGTTCCCCCGCGTGGCGCGAGAGGGCCGGAAGTTCCGGGTGGGCCTGTGCGCCGTCAGCCAGCAGCCCAAGCTCATCGACGACGAGCTCCTCTCCCAGTTCAACACGTTCTTCATCCTCGGCCTGGCCGACGAGCGGGACCGAAACATCCTTCGAGGGTCCTCGAAGCAAGACATCAAGGACCTCGGTCCGGAGATCCAGACGCTGATGCCGGGCGAGGCCATCGTCACCAACCTCGAGGCTCCGTTCGCGCTTCCCGCCCGTGTGTACCTGTTCGAGGAGTACGTGAAGTCGGTGAAGGGCCCCGCTCCCCTCCCCGACCGGCCGGCCGGCGCGTCGAAGGGGTTCGCCGAGTAGGTGGCCCGGCTCGCCGCATTCGGTGACGCCCACCTGGGCCGGACGCACCTTGCCCATCTCCGGGACGACCAGGAACGGAACCTTCGAGAAGAGGACTTCCTGGCGTCGTTCGACTGGGCCGTGGCCAGGACGCTGGAGCTGGAGCCGGACGGGTTCCTGTGGCTGGGCGACATCTTCGACCACGCCCGCCCCTCGTACCGGGTGTTCACCAGGGTGCTGGTGGGGCTCCGCAGGATGGAAGAGGCGGGGCTCCGGGGCGTGGCCATCAGCGGGAACCACGACACCCCACGCCTCCGGGGCACCGGGTCGCCGTACGCCGCGTTGGAAGAGGTGTTCTCCAACGTCGAGTTCGCCTGGGCCATGGAGGGCCGAACCGTGGACCTGGCCGGCGCCCGGATCCACGCGGTCCCGCAGACCCTCACCGACAAGGAGTTCCGGGAGGAGCTGGAGCGCTCTGCCGCCGACCTCCGAGCCGACAGCACCAGCGTGCTGATGGCCCACGTGGCCCTGACCTCCCTCCCCACCCGGGAGTGGCGGGACATCAACGAGATCGAGGTGGAGGAGGCGGCCTTCGATCGGCGATTCGACCACGTGGTCCTGGGCCACTACCACGTCTTCCAGAAGGCCTCGAAGCGAACGTGGTACGCGGGGTCCACCGATTCGTTCTCCTTCGCCGACCGCCCCAAGGGGGCCGGAGCGAAGGGCATCGTGGTCCTGGACACGGACACCGGCGAGGTCGAGCACCATCCCAATCCCGGAGAGCGACCCCTGGTGACGTTCACGATCGACGCCGCGGGGCTCAGCCCGTCGGAGCTCGTGGAGGCCGTCGGCCGGGAGGCGCACGGGTGCCCCGAGGGAGCCATCGCCCGGGTGTTCCTCGAGGAGGTCGAGGCGGCCAGCTACCGGCAGGTGTCACCGGACGACTGGCTGGAGGCCATCCCTCCCGCCATCCACGTGCAGCCCGAGCCCGGCTATGCGCTGGAGGCCCTGCCGGTCCAGGCCGGCTCGGAGATCGGCCGGCTGGAGGTCGAGTGGGACGGCTTCGTCGAGGGCCAGGACCTCACCGGGCTGGACCGGGACCGGGTCCGGGACACGGGGAAGCGGTTCCTGGTCGAGGCTCAGGGTGAGTCGGCATGAGGCTCCTGGAGCTCTCACTCCGCAACTACCGGGTGTTCGACGAGGTCGACCTGGAGCTGCCCGCCCGAGTCATCGGCATCTTCGGGCCGAACGGCGCCGGCAAGAGCAGCTTGCTGGAGAGCCTGCAGTTCGCGCTCTACGGGCGGGCCCGGACCGATAAGTCGCAGATCCGGACCCACGGGGTGCTGACCGACTGTCAGGTTCGAGTGGTCTTCGAGCACGGCGGACGCCAGTACGAGGTCCGCCGGGCGATCAAGGGCCGCAACCACCAGACCGACGCCGAGCTGTACGCGGGCGACGCTCAGCTGGCCACCGGGGTCACCGAGGTGGATGCGGAGATCCAGCGTCTCCTTCGCATGGACGTCCACGTGTTCCGAGCCTCCGTGTTCGCCGAGCAGAAGCAGCTCGACGCGTTCAGCGACGTGACCAAAGCCAAGCGCAAGGACATGGTGTTGCGCCTCCTGGGGATCCGTCCCGTGGACGTCGCTCGCACCGCGTCCCGGAAGGAGGCCCGGGACCGGAAGAAGGACGCCGAGCGATTGGCCGGCACGCTGCCGGACCTCGCCGAGCAGGAGAAGGCGGTCGCCGAAGCCAGGGCCATGTCGGACCAGGTCCAGGCCGCCGCCGAGAAGGCCGCCGAGGAGCTCCGGGAGGCGCAGACGCGAGACACGACCGCGGGGAAGGCCTTCGAGGAGTCGGATGCCGTCCGGCAACAGGTCGAGCGTTTGGCCACGGCTCGGCAGGCGGTGGCGGAGGAGGTCGAGCGACTCCACGCCCACCATGCCGACGTCACGGATCGGATCGAACGGCTCCGTGCGGACCTGGCCGCCCTCCCCGACCTCGAACGCGAGCGTGAGCAGCTGTCGAACGCCGGCGATCGTCTGGCGCTGGGCCGACGGTTCGTGGAGCTCGACGGAGAGCTCGTCCAACTGCGCGCACGCCACGAGAAGCTCCCCGACGTCGACGCCCAGTCCGCACTGGTTGAGCTGCAGACGGTCGAGAAGGAAGCCCGGGCCGCCGAGCGCGCGCACACGAAGGCCGAGTCGGCGCACGAGCGAACCACCGGCGATCTCCAGGACGCGGAGGACACTCTGGCCAAGGCTGCCGAGGCCGACCCGGCACTCCCCTGCCCCACCTGCGGCCGCGCGCTTGGAGACGACTTCAAGGAGTACGTGAAGCACAGCCGAGAGCGGGTCCGGGCGACCAAGGCCCAGGCCCGGACCACCGCCGCGAACCTGAAGACCGCTATCGCCGCCGCAACGGCTGCCGGCCGGCGGCTGAAGCAAGCAACCGCGGCCGGTGAGTCGGCCCGCGATGCGGCCGCGGCACGTTCGGACCTCGACACGCGGATCGGGGAAATCGAAGCCAAGCTCGCAGAGGTCGCCGAGCCGTTCGGGAAGAAGGCCCCCGACCTCGAACTGCTGGAGGCGGAGGAGAAGCGCGCGCAGGAGATCGGCGCCCGGGTCGCGGAGCTCACCGGAGAGCGGAAGCACCTCTCGTCGATGGAGAAGGACCTGGCCACGGCCGGCACGGAGCTCGAGAAGCGGACGTCCAGGCTCGAAGACCTGGACAAGGAGGCCGCCGCGCTGGCGTTCGACCCCGAGGATCACGCCAGCGTGCGGAAGGAACGGGACGAGGCGCAGCGTCTCGCTCGCCAGGCCCAGGAACGCGACCGGGAGGCCGCGGCCGCTGCGGCGGAAGCCAGACAGTCCGTGACCCGCCTGGAGGGAGCGCTGGAACAGGCTCGCCAGACCAGGGGCACCGTCGAGGAGATCCGCGACGAGGCCCGGTACCTCGACCGGGTCGCCGGCCTGCTCGAGGGGTTCCGAACCTACCTGTACGGCCGAATCGTCCCCGAGCTTTCCAGGGAGGCCGAGGTCCTGTTCCGCGAGCTCACCAGCAGCGAGTACGACGACCTCCGGATCGACCCGGACACCCTGGAGATCGAGATCGCCGACGGGGACCGGTACTTCCCCATCGAGCGGTTCAGCGGCTCGGAGAGCGACCTGGCCAACCTGGCTCTTCGGGTAGCCATCTCCACCCATCTGTCCCGGATGGCCGGGGCCGACGTAGGAATGCTGGTGCTCGACGAGGTCCTGGCCTCGCTCGACGTGGAGCGCAAGGACCTGTTCATCCGGACCATGGGCCGGCTGGCCGGGCGGTTCCACCAGGTGTTCGTGATCACCCATGCCGAGCAGGTGAAGGACCAGTTCCCGGCGACCCTGG
Organism: Actinomycetota bacterium; assembly: GCA_036833435.1. Classification (GTDB taxonomy): domain Bacteria; phylum Actinomycetota; class UBA4738; order UBA4738; family CALAEC01; genus DAITPV01. Next base: position 3,773 of record DAITPV010000087.1, read on the forward strand.
AGGTCCGCCGGGTCGGACGAAGGCGCAGCGAAGTCATCCTGACCTGAGGAGGGATGTGATGTCCGCTACAGAGCAGCAGCTGCTTCCGTTCACCAGGCTCGTGCTGATGGTCTCCGCGGTGGTCCAGGCGGCCTTCGGCGTGGCGTGCGTGTTTTCGCCCTCGTTCATGAACTCGGTGGCCCTCCCCGCTCCCCTGCCCCCGTCTTCGGACCTGGTGTACCAGTACTTCGGAGCGCTGTTCCTGACCAACGCCCTGGGAGCGGTGTACGCGCTGCGGCAGAACCGATGGGCGGCAGCTCGCCTGTATCTGGTCGTGGCCGGTTCCTTCGTGGCTCTGTCGGTGGCGCTCACGATCGCCGCGGCCGTCGGAGAGCCAGGGGTCCCGTGGACCGTGTGGCTGTACGTGGGCCTGGCGGCCCTGTATCTGCCGAGCGTGGCGTACACGCTGGGAAAGGAGTCCGGCCGCAGCCCTGACTGATCCGCGTCAGCGGCGGCCGGCCAGGTGCTCCTGCTCAGCCGCGCTGGCGATCCACCTTCACCACGAACGTGCCGGTCGCCCGAGTGGTGACCACGGGGTCGACGAGCTCGGCGGCGCTGTCGTTGATGTCGTAGCGGGGTCGGATGTACTTCCGGCACTCGAACTCGCACTTCCTGCTGGTGGTGCCCACGCTCACCACCCGGCCGGTGACCTCCAGGAAGTCGCCGGCGTACACCGGCGCCAGGAACTCGACCGACTCGTAGCCTGCCAGGAGTCCCTCGTCCCCGTCATGTCGGATGGCCAGCTCCGTGGCCACGTCGCCGAACAGCTCCATGATCTTGGCCCCCGCCACTAGGTCGCCCCCGTAGTGCGCATCCGTCTGGGCCATCCGCATCCGAAGCGTGCAGCTCGGCAGCTCAGCCATCCGCGCCCTTCCTGCGCGCCAGGGCCCAGGCCAGGTACGAAGCCACCTCGCTGGGGGTGGTCCCCTTGGCGAACACCCGGTCGTAGCCCAGCTCGCCGGCCATATCGGGCGAGAGACGCGGGCCGCCGGCGATCATCAGGAACCGTCCCCGCAGCCCTCTCCGGTCCACCTCCTCGGAGAACTCCCGGAGGTGCCGGATGTGGGCGTCCTTCTGGGTGACCACCTGACTGATGAGGACGGCGTGCGCCCCCTCCTTCACGGCCCGAGCGGCGAGGTCACTGGCGTCCACCTGGGAACGGAGGTTGACCACTCGGAAGCACCGGTAGGACTCCAGGCCCTTGTCCCCCGCCCACCCCTTAACCGACAGGATGGCGTCGAGGCCCACGGTGTGGGCATCGGTGCCCACCACCGCACCGGCGATCACCGCCTCCTTCCGCCCGCCCATGGCTTCCCGGACCCGGCGAACCACCTCTTTCTGGTCCAGCAACGGATACGGGCGCTCTTCCACGGTCACCGAGGACAGGTCCACGGTGTGGTCCACGGTCCCGTACACCACGAAGAACGTGAACCGGGGACCCATGGCCTTCTGATGCACCACCAAGGGCTTCTGGAGCCCCATCTTCCCGGCCAACTGCCGGGCTGCCCCTTCCGCCTTGGCGTCCGACGGGATCGGGAGGGTGAACGACACCTGGACCTTGCCGTCGTCGGTGTCGTCCCCGTACGGCCTGATGCCCGGCTCCGTCACGGCTGGACCTTCCGCCCGTGGTCCCACAGCTCCAGGAACGGGTTGAAGTACCCGTCCTCGATCTCCACCACGCCGTCCAGGCCGTGTCCACCGTCCGGGGACCGGCTGGTGTCCGCGAACTCGGCGGCCCGGATCGCCTCGAACATCCCTCGGTCGGCCACTCGGCGCAGCATGTCCACCGTTTCGCGGAGGACCTCGATCGCTCGGGCCCGGATCCGGCCGTCGTCCGGAGGCCACCACTCGTCCGCCATCTGCTTCGCGGTACGGATCATGTACCTGGCGTTCTCGATGGCCAGGTCCCGGTCGGACAGCCAGGGCGTGTGGATGCCCTCGGTCATCATCCCGATCAGCAAGATCTCCTGCCCCGTCAGCACCCCCGTCAGGTGGAACATGCCGTCCATCAGGTACCCGAAGAACACGTTCCCGGTCATGTGCTTCGTCGGCGGCATGTACTTCAGCGGCGCCTGGGGGAACAGCTCGCGTACCAGCTGGGCGTGGGCCAGCTCCAGCAGCCACTGATCCGGGAGGTCCGGATCGATCTCGAACGCGTGTCCCAGTCCCAGCTGCCACGGCTCCAGGCCGGCGTCCAGGCCCAAACGCTCGTTGATCAGCTGCGAGGCCACCACGGTGTGCGCTGCCTCCACCGCGTCGGCGGTGGTCAGATAGTTGTCCTCGCCGGTGTTGATGATGATCCCGGCCCGAGCGTGGATCATCCGGCTGAAGCGCTGGTCGATGAACGTGCGCTTCATGTTGATGTCCCGGAAGATGATCCCGTACATGCAGTCGTTGAGCATCATGTCCAGCCGTTCCATCGCGGCCAGGGCGGCGATCTCCGGCATGCACAGCCCGCTGGCGTAGTTCGTGAGCCGCACGTACCGGCCCACCTCTCCGGAGACCTCGTCCAGGGCCGCTCGCATGAGCCGGAAGTTCTCTCTGGTGGCGTAGGTACCCGCGTACCCCTCGGTGGTGGGCCCCTCGGGGACGAAGTCCAGAAGGGACTGACCCGTGGACCGGATCACGGCCACGATGTCGGTGCCCTCCCGAGCGGCGGCCTGCGCCTGCGGGATGTCCTCGTGGATGTTCCCGGTGGCAACGATGAGGTAGATCCACGGCTTCTCCGGATCGCCGTGCTTCCGAAGGAGTTCGTCACGCTCGCGCCGGCGCTCCAGGATCGTCCCGTCGGCGAGACGGGCGGAGGCCAGGGCCGCCTCGCGGGCCGAGGTGGGATCGTCGGGCCACCGGAACGTGATCCGGCCGTCGTTCACGCCGGTCCCCAGATCCTCGATGCCGATGCCCTCCCGGGCCAGGGCATCGAACACCGGAATGGCCACGCCCCGGCCGAGCCCCACGTCCTCTCGGACCCGCTCCACCACCAGGTTGGCGTAGGGGCGGGCGTCGACCCCCTCCCCCACCGCCCCGTCGAGGCCACACAGCCGGAGCACCGACCGCTCGATGGCCACCGTGCTGTGGGCGGCGATCATCTCCTCGACCGGCCGGCACACCGCGACCGCCAGGTCGCGGGCCTCCTGCACGAGCGCGTCATCGAGCCCGAGCTTCTTCACCGGTGCGAGTGTACCGGTCCGCAGTACGATGGCCGCTCGTGAGTACGACGGCGTACGACGTGGCCATCATCGGTGGCGGGCACAACGGCCTGGTGTGCGCGGCGTACCTGGCCCGGGCCGGGCGCCGGGTGGTGGTCCTGGAACGCCGGCACCTGGTGGGCGGAGCCGCGGTCACCGAGGAGCCGTGGCCGGGATTCCGGGTCTCCACGGCCTCGTACGTGGTGAGCCTGCTGCAGGACAAGATCGTCAGAGACCTCGAGCTCCCCCGCCACGGCTACGAGGTGTACCCACTGGATCCCGCGTACTTCACCCCGTTCCCCGACGGCCGGGGGATCCTGGTCTGGGACGAGGCGCCCCGCGCCGCGGAGGAGATCGCGAAGTTCAGTGCGCACGACGCGGAGGCGTACCTCCGGTACTCCCGGGACCTGGACCGCTTGGCGGACTTCGTCCGGCCCCTGCTGCTCCGAACGCCGCCGGCCATGGAGCTCCGGTCGGTGGACGACGTGCTGGACCTGGCGTCGTTCGGCGGGTACCTGGTTCGCCACGGGCGGCTCATCCCCGAGGTGGTCGACCTGATGACGATGTCGGTGGCCGACTTCCTGGAACGCTACTTCGAGGACGAAGCGGTGAAGGGGGCGTTGTGCCCGGGCGGCGTGATCGGCATGTGGGGCGGCCCGATGAGCCCCGGTTCCGCGTACGTGCTCCTCCATCACCGGATGGGCGACGTCAACGGGATCCGCGGGGGTTGGGGGTTCGTCCGAGGCGGGATGGGCGGGGTGTCCGAAGCGATCGCCTCGGCGGCCCGGGAGGCGGGCGCCGACATC
>DAITPV010000088.1:0-7802 GCA_036833435.1 Actinomycetota bacterium
CGGCGGCCGGTGGGTCGACGGGTTCCTGTTCTCGCTGGCCGGGCCGATCTACGCAGGGACCAACGAGATCCAGCGGACCATCGTGGCCGAGCGGGTGCTCGGCCTTCCCCGGAGCAGGTAGTGCGGTTCTCGTTCGACGCCGAGCAGCGGCAGTTCTCCTCGGCCCTCCGCAACTTCCTGGAGAAGGAATGCACGGCCGATCATCTCCGCGAGTCGGCGACCTCCGACACCGGTCGCTCGCCCGAGCGATGGGCCCGGCTGGCGGAGATGGGGGTGGTGGGCCTCACCGTTCCGCAGGAGCTCGGCGGGCTGGGGATGGACGAGATCGGGCTGGCCCTTCTCCTCGAGGAAACGGGACGGGCGGCGCTCCCCGAGCCGGTGGTGGAGACCACCGCGGTCGGGGTTCCGTTGCTGATGGAGACGGCGTCGGATGAGGTGCAGGCTCGATGGCTGCCGGAGGTGGCCGAGGGCCGGGCCACCCTCACGGTGGGACTGGAGCAACGGGGTCGGGTCTCCGACGCGCACGTCGCCGACCTCCTGCTCCTCCAGTCCGGGGATGAGCTTCACGCCGTGGCCGCCGACGCTGTCGAGCTGAAGCCTGAGCCGTCCATCGATCCCACACGCCGGCTGTTCTCCGTTGAGTGGACGCCTGATCCGGAAACGCGGATCGCCGAGAGGGAGGACGCCCGTCGGGCGGTGGACGCCGCCTTCGATCGGGGAGCTCTTGGTGTTGCGCTCCAGCTTCTGGGACTCGCAGATCGGATGATCGAGCTGGGCGCCGAGTACGCCAAGGAGCGGGAGCAGTTCGGGAAGCCCATCGGGAGCTTCCAGGCGGTCAAGCATTTGCTGGCCGACGCGCTGATCCGCCTGGAGTTCACCCGACCAGTCGTTTATCGAGCCGGGTATTCAGTTGCCCACAGCGACGAGCAACGCGGCCGGGACGTATCGATGGCCAAGGCGCTGGCCTCGGACGCCGCCGACCTCGCCGGCCGGGCCGCGCTCCAGGTCCATGGAGCCATCGGGTACACGGAGGAGCACGACCTCCACCTGTGGTTCAAGCGGGCCCGTGCCCTGGCGTGGGCCTGGGGCAACGCCGCCTGGCATCGGGCCCGCGTGGCCGCCACCGTGTTGGTGTGAGAAGAGTGTCTGCTAGTCGGCCTGGACACCGATCGCTCGCCAGAAGGCAGCCTCGGCCATGATCCGTGTTCCCAGTTTCCGCGCCCGTCGTGCCTTTCCCGATTGCGTGTTCGGGTCGGAGACAACAAGGATGTCCAGGTCTTTGGTCACACGATCGGACACAGTGAGACCCGCCGCGGTTGCCATCTGCTGTGCAAGGTCTCGAGTGATGGGTCTGCCCTCCAGTTGACCCATCAGGCTTCCCGTGAAGCAGACCGTCTTGGCGGCGAGTGCATCTGATGGCAATACGCTGCCAGCATCGTCAGGGGAATGAACTCCCCGAGCGAGGCGGTCCAGGGTCGCGCGGAGGATGGAGTCATCCAGCGCTAGCAGGCGGCTGACTGCTTCGAGGTCGCTACGCTCGATCTCGCTCACACGACCGTCCTCCAGCGCCGTGCTCACCAATGATTCGAGGTAGGAGTGATGGGCAGCAATCACCTCTTCGCGGGAAAGCCCCCAGTCGCGAGCGGTGGCATGCAATGTCTCGGCCTCGGTCTCTGTGATCAGCCGATCCTCCAGTACTCGATCCAGGAGATCGACATAGGGTGCCGTGCGTTCAGTTGCTGCGGAAACACTGTTCAGTGAGGCAACCATCCGGGCGAGGTAGGGGAGGTCCGTTGTCTGCCGAGGGCTTGTGCTCCGGAGGGCCACGCGACCGGAGGCCGGCATCGACGGCCAGAGACTGAAGGGAAAGCGATCGGGCGCGCATCCGAGTTCCCCAAGCGATGCCATGCCCTCCTGACGCGCGAGAGCCATGTATTGGACGAGCAATCGGGCCACAGCCTGGGCATCAGTCAACGCCGAGTGCACTCGATCGTGCTTGAACCCCGCAGCCTCACAGCAAGTAGCAAGTCGATGGTTTGCGAGCTGTGGGTTCAGCCGGTAGGCGAGCCGCAGAGTGCAGAGCCCGGGAACATCGGGAAGGAACACGCCGGCCATGGAGAACTCTGCAGCGAGAAAGCCCTGGTCGAATGGAAGGTTGTGCGCCACCAGAACCGCTCCTCGTAGCCTATCGAGGACATCGCCCAAGACCTCCGTGAACGTCGGCGCCTGAGCGACGTCGGTAGCCGTGATTCCATGAATCCTTGTGGGGCCGACATCTCGCAACGGGTTGACGAGAGTTACGAACTCGTCTTCGATGCTGCCCGTTTGGGTCAGGCGAACGATCGCCACCTCGATAATGCGATCGTGAAGTCTTGGCGAGAACCCCGTGGTTTCGAGGTCGATGGCGGCGAACGACAGGTGGTCGGCCAACGGATCGGCGAGCATTTTTGACCTCCGAAGCCGTATTCCTCTGTGAATTGTGAACGAGTCCCGCAGCGAAGTCTAGGCGGACGTGTGTTGGCAAGCCGACCGTGAATCGCTGGAGCGAAGGGGGTTGCTTGCTAGGAGCGCGGTTCGACGAGGAGGCTCTGGACGCTGCGGCCGATCCTGCCCCGCTCGTCGTACAGCGCAGCCTCCGCCAATCCCGTGCCGTGCGCTTCGAGCCACGAGCGGGCGTCGACCATCACCCACTCGCCGAGGGGCAACCGGTGCATGAAGACGTTGACGTCGGGGTTGATGAAGATGGTCTTATTCGAATCGACGAGGAACGAGATGCCGTTTGGGAAGTCGGCCGCGGCGCACACCCGAACGAGGCCGCTGGGCTCCTCTCCCTCCAACAGCGGAAGCCTCAGGCGCAACCAGGCCCAGCCCGGCGCATCGGTGCTTCGCGCTTCGGGCCGCGTCCGGATCTCCACGCCGTCGAGGTGATAGGCGGGGCCTGAGCCATAGGGCCCAGTCCACGTTCCGGCCGCATCGGCCAGGGCGTGCGGAGGCGGACTCGCGATCTCCGGCACCGCAACCGTGGCCAGCCGGATGCGCAGCGCGGTCGCTCTCGCAACTTCCCGTTCCCCGGCCCAGAGGGAAGCTTCCACCAGCTGGACCTTGCGGCCGGGACGCACCAGCCTGCACCGCACCTCGAGCTCGGTCCTGCCCACGGGTCGCAGGAACTCAACGGTCAGGCGGGTCACGAGCACGTCCTGATCGGCTTTTACGCGCTCGATCTCTCGGGCCATGAGCATCGCGGGAGGACCGCCGTGGAGAGCCTGGTCCGTCCACGGACCCACGGCCGCCTCGGTGGGCACGTAACGGTCGGGACCGGTCGGCTCGAAGATCGACGTTGCCACGTCAGGGTGGAACCCTACATGTGACTGAGAGGGGAGCCGCTCATTACGAGGCCGGTGGCTCGCCGCGCCCTCAGGTAGAGGACGCCCACGATCCCCGGGACCATCATCATCGCCGTGACCGCCACAAGGATGACGATCCCGGCCACGGGTCCGACGGAGAGCTGCACGTTGACCATCATGATGGCGAACAGGGAGATGCCGGACAAGAAAGTTCCGAGGAGCTTCTGCCCAGCCGTCCACGCCCTCGATGCCCACAGCAGGATGACTCCGAGTAGCCAGCTCAGGATCAGCAGGGGAACGATTGGCAGGAAGACCTGGATGGGGAACAGCACCGGAGACAGCAGGATCAACGCAGCGTCCCGAAGTGCACCGCGTCCCTCCGTTGCACCTCGACGCTCGGCGGATGCGTCGGCCACGACGTGCTCTCTTCCGGGGCTCACGAGGTAGCCCCCAGGTGCTCGCGCCGTCGAACGCGAAAGCCGTGCGGTCTGCCGGAGTCCAGCCAGAAGAAGATCGACGCCGGGAACAGCAGGGCGATCGGCAGGAGCCCGATCGCCGCCGATGGAGAGGACACCAGGGTGAGGAAGGCCGACAAGAGCCCGGCCACGAAGAACAGCAGCAACGCGATGCCCGAGCCGGCGAGGATGTGCGCCGCCGTGGAACGCTTGGCATCGTCCACCGGCAGGTCATCGGGTCCCGCTATCAGCTGACGACGGCCGATCACCAAGCGCTGCAGTCCCTCGATCACCGCGGCAACGCCCGCTCCCGCGAGGCCGAAGACGGCGGCCGTTCCGACATCCAGCGCATTGACCACGTCCGTCAGCGGCGCCGTGATCGCGTAGGCGGCCACCAGCACCAGGCACAGGACCCCCAGTCCTCGCTGGATGACCAAGAGATACCCCGGCAGGAAGTCGGCCGGGCGGCGCGAGCCAGGGACTGCTTCTCCCGGACGGCCGGCGGGCCGGTTAATGGCCAGCTCAGCCACCAGGGCGCCCACTAGGTAGCCCAGGAAGACCAGCAGCGAAGAGAGCGCACCCGGGTCCCACGCCGAGACGTCGGTGCCGAACGCCGAGCGAGCGAAGGCCGCCACGATGAGCGGACCCAGGAACCCGAGGAGCCCACCGACCGTCCGGGACCGGCGGCTCCACGTCAGGTAGCGGCGGACCTCGGGACGGTTCTCATCGGTGAGCGCGAGGCCCGCCGAGCTCGCCCACCTCTCAACGTAGGCATCGTCGACGACGAAACCGGGACTGGCCACCGCCACCGCGATGAGCACCGGTACGAGCAGGTTCAGCACGATCGAAGCGTCCATCCCCTCACCTCCTGAAGGACACGCTAGGCATGTGGGGAGCCCGCGTCGTCGGCCTGAAGTGTCGTTCTGCCCTCGGTCCCGGGAGGGAGCGGAAGGCTCGCCTCCTCCCAGAGGAGGAGATGCGGCGGTCAGGCGCCCGGTTGAACCAGGCCGGACTCGTAGGCAACCACGACGGCCTGAGCCCGGTCGCGCAGCTGGAGCTTCTGGAGGACGTGGCCCACGTGCGTCTTCACCGTCGTCTCCGCCACGTACAAGCGGCCGGCGATCTCGGTGTTCGACAGCCCCTGGGCCATCAGGACCAGGACCTCTCGCTCCCGATCGGTCAGCTCGTCGAGGCCCTGAGGTGGCACTGCGGTACCGGGCTGCTTGGCGAACTCCTCGATCAGGCGCCGGGTGATCGAAGGAGCGAGCAGGGCCTCTCCGGACGCCACCACCCGCACCGCGGACACCAGCTCCTCGGGCGGACGGTCCTTCAGCAGGAACCCGCTGGCTCCAGCTCGCAGCGCGCCGTAGACGTATTCGTCGAGATCGAACGTGGTGAGGATGAGCACCCGAGCTGGCGAGTCACCTTCGGTGAGGCGGCGAGTGGCCTCGATCCCGTCCATGGCCGGCATGCGGATGTCCATGACCACAACGTCCGGCTCGAGCCGACCGAACTGCTCGACGGCGTCCCGGCCGTCGATGGCTTCGCCCACCACTTCGATGTCGTCCTGGGCCTCCAGGATCATCCGGAAGCCGCCCCGCATCAGGGCCTGGTCGTCGGCGATCAGAACCCTGATGGTCACGTCGGCTCCACCAGCGGGATCCGGGCCCTCACCACGAAGCCTCCGCCCGGACGCTCACCGGTTTCGAGCGTGCCGCCGAACAACGCCACCCGTTCGCGCATCCCGATGAGGCCGTGACCCTGGGTCCGCGAGCCATCCGGCGGTGGGCCCCGCCCGTCGTCGGAGACCTCCACTTCTAGCGCGTGATCATCGAACCGAAGGGTGACCCGGGCCCGGGCGCCTCCGCCGTGCTTGAGGGCGTTGGTCAGCGCTTCCTGTACCACCCGGTACGCGGTGAGGTCGACGCCCAACGGCAGCGAGCCTGGCGCCAGTTCGACCTCGGCTTCCACGGGGAGCCCGGTCTCCCGCATCCTGTCGAAGAGCTCGTCGAGCTGGTCGAGGCCGGGCTGCGGGACCAGGGCCGCCGCTTCCTCTTCCCGCTGCAGGATGCCGACGAGTCGGCGCATCTCGGCGAGACCGGTGCGCCCCGTCTCCTCGATCCGTTGGAACGCTGCCGCCGCTTCCGCGGGGTCGCGCTCGATGGTGACGCGCCCGGCCCCGGCCTGAACCACCATCACGCCCATGGCGTGAGCCACCACGTCGTGCAGCTCCCGGGCGATCCGGGCCCGCTCGCTGCCGACCGCGTCGCTCGCCGCTCGCTCAAGGTCCCGCCGTGAGCGCCGCCGCCGGTTATAGGCGATCCGCCCGAACAGGATCGGAAGCCCCACCAGGAGCAGAAGGATGGCGACGGCTTCGAGGCTTCCCCGGTCGCCGCTTCCGACCAAGAGGATCGAGAGGGCCGCGGCCAGGGTGAGAGGCAGGGCGGCAGCGAGAACCACGGTCCTGTTCCGATGGGCCGCCGCCGTGTACGCGGCCACCACGAGCGGGAACCCCACCAGCCCATCCGCATAGCCGAGGAGCTGGTACGCGATGGCGGCGGCCGAAGTCAGGGCCAGCGTGAGGATCGGCGCTCGGCGACGCCAGACGAGGGGAGCGCACGCTGCGGCGATGAGCGCCAGGGCCGGCCATCCCTCGCCGAGATGGGCCTGGACACCATCGTTCGAGAAGATCAGATACGCGGGGTCCTGATCCGAGCCGGCGAAGAAGCGGATCTCCACTCGGCCTAGCCCAGAGAAGTACGAGGATCCGGTGAGGACGCTGACCAGGAAGACGAGCAGGGCGAGCAAGCCGTCCCCGAGCAGCGGATTCACGCGGCGAAGCCGTTCCCACAGCGTGTACCGCTCCACGGAGCAACGATAGCGGCCCGATGTTCATCGGCCCTCGTCCCAGAGGACGATTTCTCAGCCCGATACTCGGATGACGATCTTCCCCCGAGCGTGACGTGTCTCGAGATAGCGGATGGCCTCGGGGACCTCGCTCAGCGGGTGCGTTCGGTCGATGACGGGGGTGACCTTCCCCGACTCGACGAGCTCCTTCACGGCGAGCAGGTCGCCCCGGTTCTCCTTCGAGAGAAAGGGCTTGAGCCTCTGGCGCACGAACATTGACACCAGGCCGGCTTTGATGAACGGGCCGATGCCATGATCTCCGTTGTTGGGGAGGTAGGTTCCCCTGGGAGTGAGCGCCCGTCTGCAATCGGACAGCGAATGGTTTCCCGCGTTGTCGAGGATGAAGTCGTACCGCTGCCCGAGCTGCGTGAAGTTCTCCTTCGTGTAGTCGATGACGTGATCCGCGCCGAGTGACCGGACCATGTCGACGTTCCTTGAGCTGCACACCCCGGTCACGTCCGCTCCCATCGTCTTGGCCACCTGGACGGCGAACGTTCCCACGCCTCCGGAAGCGCCATTGATCAACACCCGTTGATCCGGCTGGACCTTTCCCACGTCCCGAAGTGTCTGGAGGGCCGTGAGTCCGGCCACGGGAACGGCGGCGGCCTGTTCGAAGGTGAGGTTCGTCGGCCGCGCGACGACCCTGTCCTCGGTTGACGTGGCGTACTCGGCGAAAGCGCCGTCGCACACCCCAAAAACCTCATCTCCCGGACGGAGCTGCTTCACGCTCCGGCCGACCGCGTCCACTGTCCCCGCGACATCCAGTCCGCGGGTCACGATCTTCGGCCTGCGGAGCCCGAAGCTCAGGCGCAGGATCCACGGGGTCCCTCTCATGAAGTGCCAGTCCGCCGGGTTGACGGCGGCTGCGCGGATGCGGAGGAGCACCTCGTCGTCCCCCGGCACGGGCTTGTCGATGTCCCTCAGCTCCAGGACGTCGGGCGACCCGTACACGTCCTGGATGATCGCCTTCACGGCGCAATCCTCCTCCATCCAGCGGAGGCTGATCGACACGCGGAGCGGGTAGGCTGCGGGCTGCAATGGACCTGGAGCTCACGCAAGAGCAGGGTGCCTTTGGCGACGAGGTTCGCGAGTGGCT
>DAITPV010000089.1:0-7773 GCA_036833435.1 Actinomycetota bacterium
TCGGTGAAGGAGGCCCTGGCCCATCCCACGTGGCGGATGGGACCGAAGATCACCATCGACTCGGCAACCCTGATGAACAAGGGCCTCGAGGTCATCGAGGCCCACCACCTGTTCTCCCTGGACTATGACCGGATCGAGGTGGTGGTCCATCCGGAGAGCGTCATCCACGGCGCGGCGCAGTTCCGGGACGGGAGCATGATCGCGCAGCTCTCTGTGCCGGACATGCGCCTGCCCATCCAGCTGGCCCTGGCGTACCCGGAGCGGCTCCACGCGGGGATCGCCGGGCTGGATCTGGCGACACTTGGCAGCCTGACGTTCGAGCCGGTGGACCGGGAGAGCTTCCCGGCCCTCGACATGGCCTACCGGGCCGGCCGCCTGGGAGCCACGTACCCGGCGGCCATGAACGCGGCGAACGAGGTGGCCGTCCAGGCGTTCCTCGATGGGAAGCTCCCCCTCACCGTGATCCCTGAGGTGGTGGCCGGGGTGCTGGACGAGCACGAGCCGGCTCCGGTGGTCTCGGTGGTCAGCCTGGAGCGCGCGGACGACCGGGCCCGGACCCGGGCCGCCGAGCTGATCGCTTCGCTGTAGGTCCCATGTTCGTCGGCATCATCATCTTCATCGGCGGCGTCTTCTTCATGATCGTTGCGCACGAGCTCGGCCACTACCTGACCGCCAAGCACTACGGCATCAAGGTGGAGGAGTTCTTCATCGGTTTCGGTCCCCGGCTGTGGTCGTTCCGCCGTGGGGAGACCGAGTACGGGCTCAAGGCCCTGCCGCTGGGCGGGTACGTCCGCATCGCCGGCATGAACCCGTTCCAGGAGGCGGCACCCGCCGACCGGGACCGGGTGTTCACCGCGAAGCCGCGGCGTCAGCGTGCCGTGGTCCTGGTGGCGGGATCGTTCATGCATTTCGTCCTGGCGTTCCTGCTCCTCATCGGCCTGTTCATGCTGATCGGCATCCCGCGCGCCAGCCTGGCGGAGGTGGAACCGACGCTGGACGGGGATCCTTCGCCGGCGGCGGCTGCCGGCCTGCAGCCGGGAGACGAGATCCTGTCGGTGAACGGGGAGGACGTGGCCTACGAGGAGTTCCTGGAAGAAATCGAGTCCAACGTGGGGCGGGAGATGGTCATCCTGGTGGAGCGAAACGGACGCGAGGTCACGGTGCAGGCCACGCCCGTGCTGTCGGAGGTCGATGGTGAACAGATCGCTCGTCTCGGCGTGGCCATCGAGCTCGGCGGTCGGCTCCACGAGGGCCCGGTGGAGGCGGCGGCGAAGACGTTCGAGTCGATCGGGCAGATGGTCACCGGGTCGTTCCAGGCCATGGGACAGGTGTTCGGGCCTGAAGGACTTCAACGGATCGGCCAGCTTCTGGTGGGAGAGCGGGAGCGCGACATCAACGACCCGGTGGGCGTGGTGGGCGCGGCCAGAGTCTCGGGCCAGGCGGTTCAGGCCGGTCAGCTCGACGTGTTCCTCTACCTGTTCGCCTTCTTCAACGTGTTCGTGGGGATCCTGAACATCCTGCCGCTGCCCCCGCTGGACGGCGGCCACCTGGCGGTGGTGGGGATCGAGGCCGTGACCGGGAAAAGGATCGACCCCCGCCGGTTGCTCCCGATCACCGCGGTGGTGGCGGGCTTCCTCATCCTGTTCACGGTGTCCCTGCTGTACCTCGACGTGGTGAGCCCCATCCCCAACCCGTTCCAGTAGCTGCACGCCTTCTTCACGACTCCGAGGCGTGGTCCCGGAGGCCGGTCGCTACACTGGAACCGTGGCCGTGGAGCGGCGAGTGAGCAGGAAGGTTCGGGTCGGGTGGGTCGACGTGGGCGGGGACGCGCCGATCCGGGTGCAGTCCATGACCACCACGAAGACCGCCGACGTCAACGCCACCCTGCAGCAGATGGCGGCCCTGGTGGCATCGGGATGCGAGATCGTCCGGGTGGCCGTTCCCCACTGGGAGGACGCCCGGGCCCTGGCCACGATCGCCGAACACGCCACGATCCCGGTGATCGCCGACATCCACTTCCAGTGGAAGTACGCCATGGCGGCGTTAGAGGGTGGGATCCACGGGCTCCGCATCAACCCCGGCAACATCAAGTACCAGGACAAGGTCCGCCTGATCGCCCGGGAAGCCAAGGCTCGGGGAGTTCCCATCCGGATCGGGGTCAATGCCGGCTCGCTGGAGAAGCCGCTGCTGGAGAAGTACGGGAGACCCACCGCGGAGGCGTTGGTGGAGTCGGCACTCAACGAGGCCCGGATCCTGGAGGACGAGGACTTCACCGACATCAAGATCTCCGTGAAGCACTCCAACCCCGCGGAGATGATCGAGGCCTACCGGCTGCTGGCGTCGCGGTGTGACTATCCCCTCCACCTGGGCGTCACCGAGGCGGGCCCCATGCCATCCGGCGGGGTGAAGTCAGCAGTGGGGATCGGCACGCTGCTGGCCGAGGGGATCGGAGACACCATCCGCGTCTCCCTGACGGACGACCCGGTGGAGGAGGTCAAGGTGGGGAACTGGATCCTCCAGTCCCTGGGCCTCAAGAAGCGCGGGCTGGACCTGGTGGCCTGTCCCTCCTGTGGCCGGGCCGAGGTCGACGTGCTGGGCCTCACCAAACAGGTCAACGAGGCCCTCGAGCGCGAAGGGATCAAGGCTCCCATCCGGGTGGCGGTGATGGGCTGCGTGGTGAACGGCCCCGGGGAGGCCCGGGAGGCCGACCTGGGGATCGCCGCGGGCAAGGGGTACGGCCAGCTCATCGTGAAGGGCGAGGTCCAGGCGAACCGGATCCCCGAATCGAAGTTCGTGGAGGCCCTGGTGCAGGAAGCCAGGAAGATGGCCGCGGAGTCCACGGGGTAGCAACCGTGAAGCGCACCGTGGCCCGCGAGGTTGCCCCACTGATCCACAAGCTCCTGGGGCGGCGGCTTCCGTTCCGCGTGTCCTTCTGGGACGGAAGCTCCCTCGGCCCGCCCGGAGGCGACGCCGTGGTGGTGCGTTCCCCACGCGCGCTCCGGAGGCTCATCTCCGCGCCGGGCGAGCTCGGCCTGGGGCGGGCCTACGTGGCCGGCGAGCTGGACGTGCAGGGCGACCTGGATTCTCTGTTGGCGCTCGCCGCTCGCCTCCGAGAGGTTCGGCTCGATCCCGCGGGTTGGGCCGCCGCCCTGTCGGCCGTGGTGGCCACCGGGGCGTTCCGGCCGTGGCGTCTGGAGCCGCCACCCGAGGAGGCCCGGATGACCGGGCCGATGCACTCCCGCCGCCGGGACGCAGCCGCCATCGCCCACCACTACGACATCTCCAACGACTTCTACCGGCTCGTGCTCGGGCCGAGCCTCACGTACTCGTGCGCGTACTTCGACGCCCCGGACGGCTCGCTGGACCGGGCCCAGCGCGACAAGCACGAATTGATCTGCCGGAAGCTGCGGCTCCGTCCGGGCGAGCGTCTGCTCGACGTGGGATGCGGGTGGGGAACCCTGGTCATCCATGCCGCGGAGCGGTTCGGCGTCCACGCCACCGGGGTCACGCTGTCCCGCCCCCAGGCGGACTTGGCGGCCAAGCGGGTGGCGGAAGCCGGTCTCACCGACCGGGTGACGATCCGGGTCCAGGACGAGCGCGACGTCGACGACGGTCCGTACGACGCGATCAGCAGCGTGGGGATGTTCGAGCACGTCGGCGCGGCGCGCCTGTCCGGCTACTTCTCCCACCTCCATGCGCTTCTGAGAGACGGCGGACGGCTGCTCAACCACGGGATCTCCCGTCCCGCCTGGATCCCCGCGCGATCCTCCGACCGGACCTTCCTCCACCGGTACGTGTTCCCCGACGGCGAGCTCCACGAGATCGGCGAGGTGGTGTCGCTCATGCAGCGGGCCGGGTTCGAGGTCCGAGACGTCGAGAGCCTCCGGGAGCACTACGCGCTGACCCTCAGGAGCTGGATCGCAAATCTGGAGGCCAACCGGGACGAGTGCGTCCGGCTGGTGGGGGAGGGACGGGTTCGCGTGTGGCGCATGTACATGTCCGTGGCCGCGTCGAACTTCGAGGAGGGAAGGACCCAGGTGCACCAGGTCCTCGGGGTGAAGGCCACCGGTGGCCGCGCCGGCCTCCCGCTTCGCCGGTCGGACACGGTCCTTGGCTAGCGCGGCGATCGTCCTCCTCCTCGCCGCCTCGCTCGGGAGCTGCACCGACTCCGGGGAACCCGATCCCGGTCCCGTCGGGACGTCCGCCATCCCCCACGGTCCCCTCGATCTGGCGCTGGGTCCGTTGGAGGCGACCCGCTACCGGGCCGGCGGCTTCGCGGTGCCGGTGTCCTTCGAGGTCGGTGAGGGTTGGGCGGTCGAGGAGCTGAGCGAGCGGTTCTTCTCGCTCGAGCGGTCCGACGTCGCGGTGTCGTTCGCGTTCCTGGAGAGCACGTCCCCGGATGACCTCCGCCGCGACTTGAAGTCCGCGGGCCTCGAGGTCTCCGAACCGGAGGCCGGTGACGTCGGCGGCGTTCCCAGCGAGCGATGGTCGATCGCAGCGCCCGACCGGGCCACGATCCTGTATGAGACCGACGCCGGGTCGCACCGACTCGCGGCAGGCAGCGCCGCGACGCTCACCTTGGTCCCGTTGTCCGATGGTCTCCTGGCCATCACGATCGAGGCGCCCGAGTCCGAGATCGAGTCGGCCACCGGGGAGGTCGACTTCGAGATCCTGGCCACGATCAGGATCGAGAGCCCGGCGGGCTGATTCAGGCTTCCGTCCGGGGGGTCAGCACTCCGCCCCGGGCGAACTGGTCCACCACGTAGTACGCGGCCACCAGCCCGTGGACCACCAGGGCCCAGATCGGACTGAGGAACGCGATGCCCACGGTCACCGGGTAGATCACCAGTCCCAGGCTGAACCGTCGGGTGTTGGCCCTGAGGGACGCGAGGTCCAGGTGCTCGTGGATCAGCTTGGCGTCGTGGACGATCCACCGCCACATCAGGTTGAAGCCCAGGGCCACCAGGGTGGCCCATGCCCCGTAGATCGCGGTGGCCACCTTGGCGTCGATCCCCGGCGATTGGAGGTGCTCGGCTACCAGCGCGGTGGGGAACGGGATGCCCGCGATCGTCAGGAGGAGCAGCAGGTTCAGGTACAGCAGCGGGCGGTCAACGGTCTTCACCAGGCCCAGGATGCCGTGGTGGTTCACCCAGATGATCCCGATGACCGTGAAGCTGATGAGATAGGCCAGGTAGCTCGGCCACTCGTGCAGGAGCGCCGACCACAGCTCACCGTCCGTGTCCTGGGGAACGTGAAGCTCGAGCACCAGGAGCGTGATGGCGATGGCGATCACGCCATCGCTGAAGGTCTCCAGGCGGTTGGTGTCCACGCCCTAGTACGCCTGGGCCCAGGTCGCCTCGTCGACGGCCGGCTCGCCGCACACGATGCACGTCCCGCCGGTCGGTGTCGGCTCGAGCGGGAGGAACCGGAGGGTGGCCTTGGTCTCCGCCTTGACCTTGGCCTCGCACTCCTCGGAGCCGCACCACCCGGTGATCATGAAGCCGCCGGGATCTTCGAGGAGCGCGGCCAGCTCGCTCATGTCCTGTGGACGGAACGTGTACCGGTCGCGGAACTCCCGGGCATCCTCGAGCAGGCCGCGCTGGGTCTCGTCGATCGCCTCCCGGACCCTGGCAGCCAGCTTCGACAGGGCCACCTGCTCCTTCTCCCCGGTGAGCCGGGGAACCACGGTGGCCTGGTCGGCGTCGAGGTCCTTGGGACCCAGCTCCAGTCGCACCGGCACGCCACGAAGCTCCCAGTGGTTGAACTTGAAGCCGGGCCGGAGACCCTCTCGGTCATCGACGTGGACCCGCAGTCCGTCGAGCTCGCTCACCAGCCGGTCCGTCGCCTCGAGGACCCGGGATCGTTCCTCGTCGGTCCGGGAGATGGGGACCACGACCACGTGGATCGGCGCCAGTGCGGGAGGGAGCCGGAGTCCGCGATCGTCTCCGTGAGCCATGATCACCGCGCCGACGGAGCGGGTGCTGATCCCCCAGGACGTGGCGTACGCCAGCTCCTGCTCACCCTTCCGGTTGAGGAACGACACCCCGTAGGCCCGGGCGAAGTTCTGGCCGAGGTAGTGCGACGTGCATCCCTGGATCGCCTTTCGGTCGCGCATCAGCGCCTCGAGCGTGTACGTCTCCACGGCGCCCGGGAACCGCTCCGTCGCCGACTTCCTGCCCGCGTGCACCGGGATGGCCATGACCTCCTGATAGGCGTCCCGGTAGACCTCGTGGAGGATCCGCAGTGACTCGTCCACGGCTTCCTGCGAGGTCTCGTGAGCGGTGTGTCCTTCCTGCCACAGGAACTCCGTGGTCCGAAGGAACAGCCGGGGCCGCTTCTCCCAGCGCACGACGTTGGCCCACTGGTTGTACAGCAGTGGAAGATCCCGGTACGACTGCACCCACTTCGCGTAGGTGTCCCAGATGATGGTCTCCGAGGTGGGCCGAAGGACCAGGGGTTCCGCCAGCTCCTCGCCTCCCGCCCGGGTGACCACGGCGACCTCGGGAGCGAATCCCTCGACGTGCTCCGACTCCTTCTCCAGGAGCTTGGAAGGGATCAGCATCGGGAAGTACAGGTTCTGATGCCCGGTGGCCTTGATCCGGTCGTCGACGGCGCGCTGGATGGCCTCCCAGATCGCGTAGCCGTACGGGCGGATCACCATGGTCCCCCGAGCCAGGGACGATTCCGCCAGCTCCGCCTGCTTGACGACCTCCTGATACCAGGCGGGGAAGTCCTCGTCCTGCGTGGGGAGGGCCATGCGGGCAGGATAGCGGACTGTTGTGGTCATCCTTCGGGGTCGAGTAGCGTTGCCTGCATGGCCGTCAGGGTCCCGCCCGACTTCCGCGACTTCGCCATCCTGGGCAGCGATGTGGAGGCGGTCATCCAGCGGATCGGGGAGAACACGTACGACTGCGTCTTGATCGACGTCGACGGCAACTGGACCCGAGCCGTGTTCCCGGCCAAGGAGGTCGCCGAGGAGGCCTGCCGGGACCTGGAGATCCCCGTCCACGACGGATGGGACGACCCCCGGATGGCCCAGCGGATGAACCGCCGGGATCACTGGGGCGAGCCGGGCGGCCAGCGCCGCGCGCTGTAGCCTCTCTCACCCTCCGTGGGCTTCCGCGGGCCCTCACGCCTGACGAACCCGTCTATACTGAGGACAGACGAGGTTCGACCCGAGTGGGCGGGGGCCCACTCTTTTTTTCGGTGGAGCTGGAGACGGTGGTGGGCCGGATAGTGGAGACCGCCGGCCTGGAGCTGGTCGAGGTGACCTTCCGTCGCGAAGGGAGGGGGCGCGTGCTGCGGGTCACGGTCGACCGCCGGGGCGGTGTGGACCTCGACGCCATCGCCGAGACGAGCGAGCGACTGTCCCGGCGGCTTGACGCCGAGGGATTCGCCCCAGGGCCCTACACGCTCGAGGTTTCCTCGCCGGGAGTGGAGCGCCCGCTCCGGCAGCCGGAGGACTTCGTCCGAAGCATCGGGGAGAAGGTTCGCCTCCAGGTCGGCGACCCGGCTGAGGTCCTCACCGGCAAGCTGGCGGCCGCCGACGAGGACGCGGTGACGCTGACCACGGAGGCGGGAGAAAGCACCGTGCCGTTCGCTGAGATCACCGCCGCCCGCACGGTGTTGGAGTGGGGCGCTCGGCCCGGAGCAGGGAAGAAGCGACGCGGGAAGCGGCTGAAAGGGAGAACGAAGTGAGCGCGGAGCTGGTACAGGCACTCAAGGAGCTCGAGCGAGAGAAGGGGATCTCGTTCGAGACGATCCTGCGCGGCC
>DAITPV010000090.1:0-7545 GCA_036833435.1 Actinomycetota bacterium
CGAGCGGTTGTTCGTGCTGGCCGGTGTTGCCCCGCTGCGGTCGGCGTCCGGCGCACGGTTCGTGCGGGAGCATCTCCCGGGGGTGGTGGTTCCCGACCACGTCATCGAGCGTCTCGAGGGTGCATCGGATCCCGGGGGGGAGGGTGTGAACCTCACCGTTGAGATCATCAACGCGGTCCGCAAGATCGATGGGATCGCCGGCGTGCACGTGATGGGCATGGGACGGGAGGAACCGGTCCGCAGGGCCATCGAGGGCGCCGGGTTGTTGCCGAGACCATGACCGACGCCGTTGCCGCCGCACCGCCAACGGCGCTCTCGGCGCGCGGGAGGGCGCTGGGTCTGCTGGCGGCGACCGCCATCCTGGGGATGACCACGTGGTTCTCGGCCTCGGCGGTGATCCCGCAGCTCCGGATCGAGTGGGCCCTTTCACCCACGGCCTCCGCGTGGCTGACGATCTCCGTGCAGCTCGGGTTCGTGGCCGGGGCGCTGGTGTCGGCCACTCTGAACGTGGCCGACGTGTTCCCCGCTCGGCGAGTCATCGCCGCCTCGGCCCTTGGTGCCGCTTCGGCGAACGCGCTGGTGGCGGTGGCCGGTGGCGTGGGTGTGGGGATCATCTTCAGGTTCCTGACGGGGTTCTTCCTCGCCGGGGTCTACCCGCCCGGGCTGAAGGTCATGGCCAGCTGGTACCGCTCCCGGGAGCGCGGGGTGGCCCTGGGGATCCTGGTGGGAGCGCTGACCCTGGGCTCGGCGATGCCACACCTGGTGAACGGGCTCGGTGGCCTTCCCTGGCGGACGGTGATCCTGGCGACGTCCGTGCTCACCGTCCTCGGCGGCCTGGTGGCGCTGGTGTTGGTTCGCGACGGCCCGTACCCGTTCCCGCGGGCAACGTTCGATCCGTCGCAGGTGCGGAAGGTGTTCACCAACCGGGGGACCCGGCTGGCCAGCCTGGGGTACTTCGGCCACATGTGGGAGCTGTACGCGATGTGGGCCTGGTTCCTGGTGTTCTTCTCCGAGTCCCTGGCGGCAGCGGGAAGGGCGGATCCGGATGCGGCCGCACTGGCGAACTTCGCGGTCATCGGGTCGGGGGCGCTGGGGTGCTGGCTGGGGGGCGTGCTGGGGGATCGGTGGGGGCGCTCGCGAACCACGGCCCTGGCCATGGCCATCTCCGGGAGCTGTGCACTGGGCATCGGGTGGCTGTTCGGCGGCCCCCCCGCGTTGATCCTGGCGGTGGGACTGGTGTGGGGGATCTCCGTGCCCGCCGACTCCGCGCAGTTCTCCACCGCGGTCACCGAGGTGGCCGACCAGTCCTACATCGGGACGGCCCTCACGCTGCAGCTCGCGGTGGGCTTCACGCTCACGGTGGCCACCATCTGGCTGGTGCCCATCGTCCGGGACGCGACCTCGTGGGGGTGGGCGTTCGCCATGCTGGCCCTCGGTCCGGCGTTGGGGATCGCGGCCATGCTTCGGCTGCTTCGATCGCCCGAGGCCGCTCGCATCGCCGGCGGCCGCGGCTAGCCGGCCGAGTCGGGGAGCATGGTGTACACGAGGCACTCGCCCTTCAGCACCTTGGTCCCGTCCTGGTTCCGGGCCACGCACCGGAGCTTGGTGATGGGCTTGTCTTCCCGAGCCTCCAGAACCTCGGCTTCCGCGGTGACGGTGTCGCCCACGAACACCGGCGCCAGGTAGTCCCACTCCTGGTGGAGGAACACACTGCCGGCACCGGGCAGCTCCATGGCTACCAGCGCGTTGAACAGCCCGGCGGTGATCCCGCCCTGGGCGATCAGGCCTCCGAACCTCGTGGAGGAGGCAAACTGCTTGTCGAAGTGCAGCGGGTTTCGGTCACCGGTGATCCGGGCGTACAGCTCGAGGTCCTCGGCGGTGATGCTGCGGGTCCAGGTGGCCCTCGCCCCGACCTTCGGCGCCCGCCAGGCCACTGCGCTCAGTCGAGGTCGCCCGGTTCGATGCGCTTGAGCCGCCGCTCCCGGACCAGCTCGCTGGACTCGATGAGACGGTGGAGGTCGCCGGGCTCGTTGAGGGCGCCGGCCAGGACGCCGGCGAGGTCCCGTTGCGACACGATCCCCACCAGCTTCCCGCTCTCCAAGACGGGAAGGTGGCGGATCCACTTGTCGGTCATGATGGCCGCCGCCTCACGGAGGGACGTGCCCGGTTCCACGGTGATCAGGTCCTTGGTCATCACCTCGGACACCGAGGTGTCCAGCGGCGTGCCGGTCGCCACGGCCCGGAGAACGTCCCGCTCGGTGATGATCCCCAGGAGCTCGTCGCGATCGAGCACCAGGAGCGAGCCGGTCTGCTGCTCCCACATCTTCCGGGCCGCCGCGGACAGGGAGTCCTCGGGCCGATCGATCACCGCTGCCTTGGTCATGACGTCGGAGATCTTCACGACCGATCCTCGATCCTCACGTAGGTCTGGTTCCTCGGCCCGATGTAGTCCGACTCCGGCCGGATCAACCGATTGTCGGCCAGCTGCTCGCGAACGTGCGCCGTCCACCCGCAGACCCGGCTGGCGGCGAACACGCAGGTGAACAGGTCCGTGGGGATGCCCAGGGAGTGGTACACGCTGGCGGCGTAGAAGTCGACGTTCGGGTAGAGGCCCTTGGCGTCCATGACCACCTTCTCGATCCGCTCGGACAGCTCGTACCATCGGGTGTCGCCGACACGCTCACCGAGCTCGAGGGATAGCCGGCGGAGATGCGTGGCTCGAGGGTCCTCCGTGCTGTACACGCGGTGGCCGAACCCCATGATCTTCTCCTTGCGATCAAGCATCCCCCCGATGTAGCTCTCGACCTGATCGACGTCCTCGATCTCCTCGAGCATCTTGAACACGGCCTCGTTGGCCCCGCCATGCAGCGGTCCCTTGAGGGCGGAGATCGCGGCGGTGGTGGCCGAGTGGATGTCGGCGAGCGTGGACGCCACCACCCGGGCGGTGAACGTGGACGCGTTCATGGTGTGGTCGGCGTGAAGGATCAGGCAGACGTCGAAGGCTCGGGCGGCCTCCTCCTCCGGCTCGTCTCCGGTGAGCATCGCCAGGAAGTTGGCCGCGTGCGGGAGCGCGGGGTTCGGAGGGATGGCGTCATGACCGGTCCTCAGACGATGGAAGGTGGCGATCATCGTGGGGAACCTGGCCACCAGGCGCATGGCCTTCCGCTCGTTGGCCCCCGCCGACTGGTCCCACCCGTCCGGGTCGTAGGCCGAGGACGCCGAGACGCTGGTCCTGAGCATCGACATGGGTGAGGTCACCTCGGCGAAGGTGGGCATCAGGCCCTGCAGCCAGGAGTCCAGCTCTCGCTCCGCCACCAGCCGGGCCGTGAGGTCGTCGAGCTCCTCCCGGCCGGGGAGCCGGCCGTTGTGGATGAGGAAGACGGTTTCCTCGAACGTGGAGTAGGTGGCCAGATCATGGATGTCGTACCCGGCGTAGAAGAGCTTCCCGAGCTTGCCATCGATGTCGGAGACTGCGGTCTCCGCGGCCACGACGTCGGCAAGGCCCTTGTCCGTCACCGAGGGCGAATGATACCAGCGGGTCGGCGCCGGGCCGCCCGAGGTCGAGCCGCTATGATGGCCGCCGCACCGGAAGGAGACGACGAGATGACGCATCGCGCGACGTTGATCCCCGGCGACGGGGTGGGGCCCGAGCTCTCCGAAGCGACCCGGCGGGTGCTGGAGGCCACCGGCGTGGAGTTCGACTGGGACGTCCAGGAAGCCGGCGCCGACGTGATGGACAAGTACGGCACCCCGCTCCCCGAGCACGTCCTGGATTCGATCCGATCGAACGGAGTGGCCATCAAGGGCCCCATCACCACGCCGGTGGGCACGGGATTCCGCAGCGTGAACGTGGCGCTGCGGAAGGAGCTCGACCTGTTCTGCTGCCTCCGGCCGTGCAAGTGGTATCCGGGCGTTCGGTCCCGCTACGAGAACGTCGACGTGGTCATCTGCCGGGAGAACCACGAAGACCTGTACGCGGGGATCGAGTTCGAGCAGGGAACCAAGGAGGCCAAGGAGCTGATCGACTTCATCGCTCAGCTCTCCGACCGCCGGATCCGCGAGGACTCGGGGATCTCCATCAAGCCCATCTCGGTGACCGGGACCCGGAGGATCACCCGGTTCGCGTTCGAATACGCCCGCCGTGAGGGGAGGAAGAAGGTCACCGCGGTGCACAAGGCCAACATCATGAAGTTCTCCGACGGCCTGTTCCTGGAGACCGCCCGCGAGGTGGCCGAGGAGTACGCGGACATCGAGTTCGAGGATCGCATCGTGGACAACCTGGCCATGCAGCTGGTGGCTCGGCCGGAGGAGTACGACGTGTTGGTGCTTCCCAATCTCTACGGCGACATCATCTCCGACCTGTGCGCCGGGCTGATCGGCGGACTGGGCGTGGCTCCGGGAGGGAACATCGGCGACGGCGTGGCGGTGTTCGAAGCCACCCATGGCAGCGCCCCGAAGTACAAGGGCATGAACAAGGTTAATCCCATGGCCATGATGTTCTCGGGCATGCTCATGCTGCGGTACCTGGAGGAGCGCGACGCCGCCGACCGCCTGGAGCGGGCTCTGGCCGCGGTGATCAAGGAAGGGAAGTTCGTTACTTACGACATGAAGCCCTCCCGGGACGACCCCACGGCCGTGGGAACGTCCGAGGTGGCCGACGGAGTGATCCAGAAGCTCGAAGAGCTGAGCTAGGAGAGGGAGAGCTTCGCGACCGCCGAGGGATGGGGGAGGCGGCGCATCAGGTCGCGGCGATCCTGCCTGATGAAGGCCCCACGAGCCGCCTGCTCCTGCTCAAACAGCCCGTGGTCGCCGGTTTCCCAGGCCCGCAATGCCTGGGCCAAGGTTGCGTCGGCGTCCATCTCCTGACGGGAGCGGACTTCGGTCCCACCCAGCGCGAACACCGCCGCCACGGCCGGGCCCGCGCAGTGGGCCAGGACGAACGGGGCCCCGGGGCGAACGTAGCGGCTGCGTCCGATCACGAAGGCCGGGCCGGTCGCGGGCTGCGGGACGGCACGGAGGTGGCGGGTCATGTCCTCCCAATCATCGGCAGGGGAGGCCCCCGAATCCATAGCCCGCATGGGGCATTTCGGACATGACCCAGAGTGACTACCCCACCATGACCCCCCGAAACGCTCGGTGTGGGCCATCCGGCGCGCAACTAGGATGACGCTGACATGAAGGTGACCGTGGTTGGGAGCGGGTTCGTGGGTGCCACCACCACCATGCGGGTGGCCCAGCAGGGGCTGGCCGACGAGGTGGTCATGGTCGACATCGTCGAGGGACTCCCGCAGGGGCTAGCCCTCGACATGAACCAGTCCTCGCCGATCGAGGGATTCGAGCCGGTGATCGTGGGGACCAACGACTACGAGGACACGGCCGGCTCCGATGTGGTGGTCATCACCGCCGGCTTGCCACGCCAGCCGGGAATGAGCCGGATGGACCTGCTCGGCAAGAACGCCGGGATCATGCGGGACGTGGCCAGCAGGGTGAAGGAGGCTTCTCCGGAGACGATCCTGGTCGTGGTGTCGAACCCGCTCGACGAGATGACCTTCCTGGCCGCGGAGGTGACCGGGTTCCCCAAGGACAGGGTCTTGGGGATGGCCGGCACTCTGGACTCCTCCCGGCTCAGGTACTTCATCGCCGAGGAGCTCGGGGTCTCGCCGAGCGTGGTGGAGGCCATGACCCTGGGGTCACACGGTGAGTCGATGGTGCCGCTCCCGGGCCGGGCCACGGTGGACGGCAAGCCCCTCCGGGACCTGGCGGACGACGCCACGCTGGAACGCCTGTACCAGCGAACCCGCGACGCCGGCGCGGAGATCGTCTCGTACCTGAAGAAGGGAAGCGCCTACTACGCGCCCTCGGCCGCGGTGGCCCAGATGGTGAACGCCATCGTGGGGGATAGCGGGGAGGTCCTTCCCGCTTGCGTGTGGGCCACCGGCCAGTACGGGATCTCCGACGTGTTCGTGGGCCTGCCCGCCCGGCTGGGCCGGACGGGGGTCCGGGAGGTCGTTGAGCTCGACCTCACGGAGGACGAGCTGGCCGGCCTCCGCGACGCCGCCGAGGGGATCCGTTCGCGCTGCCAGGACCTGGCCAAGCTGGCTGACTAGTTCGGCACCAGGCCCACGTACAGGCCTCGACCCATCAGGCCCTCAGGATCCTGCTCCACCTCGAGCCCCGCTTCCCGGAACGCGGCCAGGTGCTGCTCAACCGTGAACAGGCCGACCCGATGCATCTCGGTGAAGTCCTCGATCCCTTCGTCCGTCCCCACCAGGTACCGGAACGACATCGTCACCTGCGCATCCAGGGGCTCGGCGGCCACGTCCATGCGGGCGATCTTCAACCCGGGCTCGTCGACGAACGCGGCCCAGACCTTCCCCGACTCCCATGCGTCGGGGGTGAAGAAGGGCTCCACGATCATCAACCCACCGGCCGCCGTGTGCCGGGCCAGGTTGGCCACCGCTCCCCGCAGCCCCTCCTCGGTCCGGGTGTAGGCGATCGAGCTGAACAGACAGGTCACCACATCGAACGTCCGCCCCAGGTCGAACGTGGCCATGTCGCCGGAGTGAACCAGGACCGAGCCGAGCCGTTCCTGGGCGATGGCCACCATCCTCGGATCGACGTCCACGCCCTCCACCTCGAAGCGCTCGCGGAGCAGCGACAGGTGCTTGCCGGTCCCGCAGGCCACGTCCAGGAGCGTTCGAGCCTCCGGACGCCGCGCGTCGATCAGCTGCTCCAGCCGCGCCACCTCCGCGGGGTAGTCCTTCCACGAGTAGATGGCGTCGTAGAAGCGCTGGGATCGCTCGAACACAACGCGATGGTACCGAGGGAGGATCGAGGTTGCTTCGGTAGAATCTGGCGATGAGCTGGCGGGAAGCCCCACACTACGCTCGGATCTTCTTCCAGAACCTCATGTCGGAGATGCCGTACCGGCGGTGGGTGACCACGGTGGTCCGGAACCGCCTTCGGGCCAAGCTGGTCATGGGCTGCTGCGGCAACCGGGGCGAGCCCGGGTGCTGAATGCCTCACAAGGGGCCCGGTCGGACCCCCCACGACGAAGAGCACCACTGACGTCCTGACGCCGTCGATATAATTCCGCGACCGCGGGAGACTTCGAATGTGGCTCACCATTCAGACTGGAGATGACGCCGGCCGTGTCGTGCACGTCACCGGCGAGCGCTTCGTCATCGGCCGGTGGTCGAAGTGCGACCTGGTGCTCCGAGACGACAAGGTCTCCCGGCAGCATTGCTCCCTGAAACCGCTGGGTGACGGGCGGGCGTTCCTGCAGGACCTCGGCGCGACCAACGGCACCTGGCTGGACGGGCGAAAGGTGGCCGGCCCGGTCCTCCTTCAGGGAGGAGAGCGGATCCAGCTCGGCGATGTGGCCATGGCCACCTCGGTGACCGAGCCGGCTCAGGGGACGCCGCTGGTCCAGGCTCCCGCCCCCGAAGGCGCGGACCGGAAGGCCACCATGGTGGAGCCGGTTCCGGCGGCCCCGCCATCGAAGGATCGAGCCCGGAGCTGGACCGGTGAGCGCCGGGCCCTCCG
>DAITPV010000091.1:0-7527 GCA_036833435.1 Actinomycetota bacterium
CGGACTTCGCGCTGTCGCGCCGGGCGTTCGCCGGCGACCTCCTGGCGCTGGCGGGAGGGATCACCGCGGCGGGCTACCTGCTGATCGGCAGCCGGCTCCGGCAGCGACTGTCGCTCCTGACTTACACCGGGGTGGTGTACTCGGTGTGCGCCCTCCTGCTCCTGGGCGCGGCGCTGGTGGCGGATGTTCCCCTGACCGGGTTCGAGCCGGAGGCCTGGTTGCTGTTCGGCCTGATGGCCCTGGGCCCCCAGATCATGGGCCACACGGTGTTCAACTACCTCCTCCGCGATCTGGGAGCCACGGTGATCGCCGTCGCGGTGATGGGGGAGCCGGTGGTGGCTACAGTGCTCGCGCTGGTGCTGTTCGGGGAGGTTCCCCCGCTGTCGGCGGTGGTGGGTGGCGTGGTGGTCCTGGCGGGGATCTACGTGTCGGTCACCGCGCAGACCCGGGCGCCGGCGCCGGTCGAGTAGCATCGGCCTATGCCCAGCGCCGTCGGCGCCGTGGACATCCGCGAAGTCCAGGTGATCAAGGACGACCGCACCTTCCTGGTCACCGACCGATACGGCGACGTTCCGGAGGGGAACACCGCCGCTCTCGGTCTGTACCACAAGGACACCCGGTTCCTCTCGGGGTTCGAGCTCCGGGTGAACGAGGCCAAGCCGCTGCTGCTTCATTCCTCGACCGAACGGAACTACTCGCAGATCGTGGAGGTGGCCTACCCGTTCGAGTCGGAGGGGTATGAAGGGATCCACAAGCGGGAGAACGTCTCCGTGCAGCGGTTGCGAGTGCTGTCCGGGCCGCTGTACGAACGGATCAGGATCCGCAACTTCGGGAAACACCCCCGGCGCCTCACGTTCACCGTCGCCTTCGCCGCGGACTTCCTGGACATCTTCGAGGTCCGGGGGCTGGTGCGGGAGAAGCGGGGCGAGGCCGCGGCCCCGGAGGTGAACCGGAACCGCGTGGTCCTCCAGTATCGCGGCGTCGACGGTGAGACGCGGACCACCACGATCCGGTTCTCGCCTTCGCCACAGAAGCTGGACGGCCGAGAGGCCGTGTTCGAGGTGGAAGCTCGGAGAGGCCAGGACGTGGAGCTGGCCGTGGAGGTGATCCCGGAGTCCGGTGATGAGCCGCCCCCTCGCCGGACCATGGTCCAGGCCGAGGAGCGGCTCACCCGGGACTACACCTCGTGGAGGAAGCGATGCACCAGGTTCCGGACCAGCAACCTGCAGCTGTCGAACTTCCTCGACCGGGCCATCCTCGACCTTCGCATGCTGACCTCGCATGACGAGGGCGGCACCGAGTACCTCGATGCCGGGATCCCGTGGTACTCCGCCCTCTTCGGGAGGGACGCCATCATCACCGCGTACCAGGCCCTGGGGGTCAACACGGAGCTGGCGTGGGGAACCCTTCGCGGTCTGGCCGCACTCCAGGGCAAGGAAGAGGACGACTGGCGGGAGGAGGAGCCGGGGAAGATCCTCCACGAGGTTCGGGTCGGCGAGCTGGCCCGGGCCGGTGAGATCCCTCACACCCCGTACTACGGGTCGGTCGACTCCACGCCACTGTGGCTCAACCTGCTCCACGGGGCCTACCGGTGGACGGGCGACCTCGATGCCGTCCGCGAGCTGTGGCCGAATGTTCTGTCCGCGCTCCGATG
Source organism: Actinomycetota bacterium (assembly GCA_036833435.1). Classification (GTDB taxonomy): domain Bacteria; phylum Actinomycetota; class UBA4738; order UBA4738; family CALAEC01; genus DAITPV01. Next base: position 1,655 of record DAITPV010000091.1, read on the forward strand.
GATCGACGAGCACGGGGACGCCGACGGCGACGGGTATATCGAGTATCAGCGCAAGTCGCCGCTGGGCCTGGAGAACCAGGGGTGGAAGGACTCCGACACCGCCATTGTCCATCCCGACGGCACCCCGGCCGAGCCTCCCATCGCACTCGTGGAGGCCCAGGGCTACGTGTACCAGGCCAAGCGGAACATAGCCCGGGTGGCCCGAGACCTCGGCGAGGAGGACCTGGCGAAGGACTTGGATCGCCAGGCCGACGAGCTCCAGGAACGATTCAACAAGGACTTCTGGATGGACGACGAGGGCTATCTGGCGCTGGCCCTCGACGGGAACAAGAAGCGGGTCACCACGATCACCTCGAATCCGGGCCATTGCCTGTGGTCGCGGATCGTCGACGAGGAGAAGGCTCCCCGGGTCATCCGCCGGCTGGTGTCGGACACCCTGTCGTCCGGCTGGGGGATCCGGACGCTGGCCACCAGGCAAACCGCCTACGACCCCATCGGGTACCACACCGGCACCGTGTGGCCTCACGACAACGCCCTGATCGCCCACGGCATGAAGCGATACGGGTTCGACCGGGAGGCGCAGAGGGTCCTCGATCAGCTCGCCCTGGCCGGGGCGTTCTTCCCCCTGGCCAGGTTTCCCGAGCTGTTCTGCGGCTTCGCCGCGGAGGACGTCCCGGTGCCGGTGCAGTACCCCGTGGCCTGCCGCCCCCAGGCCTGGGCCTCCGGAGCCCCGCTCCTGATGATCCGGTCCTACGGCGGGCTGTCCGCGGATGCTCCGAACGGACAGCTGTTCATCGAGCGTCCGCGGCTGCCCGCGTGGCTCGACCGGATGGAGGTCCAGGGGCTGCGAGTGGGGGAAGCGAGGCTGGACCTGGTGTTCACCAACAACCAGGGGGTGACGGCCACCGAGGTCCCCCGCAAGGAAGGGGACATCGAGGTCCTGATCCGGCAGTAGGGCCTAGAGCCGGTATCCGAGAAGGAACATGGCGGCCTCGCCGCCGCGAGGTGGGACGATCCGGCCGTCGCTGGCCAGTGCCAGGACGTACGCCACCGTGGGGCGGAACCCCTCGTCGCGCAGCCGGCTCATCCCGGCACGGAGGGCTCGGAGACCGGCCCACCGGCTTCCGCGCTCGAGGGGCGCGACGAGGACACCGTCGACCTGGTCCTCGAGGCTCTCTGTGTCGGTTGCCGATCGCCGATCCGCGGGCATCTCCGATCCCTCCGTTCACTCAACGAATTCGAGGTCGCTACCGCAGGTCCCTGCCTCGATACCCAGATTCAGCCGATCGACCCACGTCGGAACGGGTGATCACTCCCAGTGACCTTGGCCAGAGATGCAGCCGGTTTAGGACTCGAAGACCATCGGGTCGGTCATGTACTTCTTGAACGACTCCACGAACCCGCCGATGCCGTACCCATCCACCCACCGGTGGTCGATGGTGGCCGTCAGCGGAAGCACAGGACGGACCTCCACGCGATCCCCCACCACCCATGGTCGCCGCTCCACCTCGCCGACCAGCACGATGATCGGGACCCGGTAGATCGGAGACAGGGGGGCCCAGCCCTCGGTGATCCCGAACGTTCCCACGTTGGTCACCATGGCCCCGCCGAAAGCCTCCCTGGGCATGCCCATGCTCTTGAGGTCCATGTGAAGGTTGCTGGTGAGGAAGGCGCTCGTCCGGAGGGCCCATCCGAGGATCCGGGGCGGGAGGATCTCCATCATCCGTTTGGCTCGGTCCAGCTCCCCGGCGCCCGACCGGGCCGCTTCCACCTTGGCCTTCATCTCGGTGGCGATCTCGGCGGCCGTTCGTTCGTCGGCCCTCCTCACCTTGACGCCGGAGAGGTCACCGCCCCCGCCCGCCGCCACGATCACGAACACGTCGACGGTCTCCCGGGGGATGAACCGGCCCCTGGCCAGCCGGGTGTTGATCGAGGGGTTCTCCCGCAATCCCAGCGCCACGGCTCGGGTGACCAGGTGGGTGGCCGTGACCCGGGCGCCGGTCCGCTTCCGCAGCTCCTCGACGGCCTCCAGGATCGGAGTTCCGTCGAGCTCCAGGCGGCCGTAGACCTGGGGGTCCTTCGGCCACCCCCACACGCTGGTGGCGATCTTCCGCCACCCTGTCGCTCGGGTCATTCACCCTCCCTGCCGGTAGCATGGCATGCAGTGCGGAGCACGGTGAGGCAGCAGGGTTGACCGACGCCCACGACGCGCGGAGCATGGAGGAGCGATGACGATCGAAGTCTTCAGCGAACAGCTGCCCGACAACGATCCGCAGGAGACGGCCGAGTGGCTCGAGGCGCTGAACGAGGTCATCGAGCAGTCTCCGGCCCGGGCCAGGTTCCTGCTCCACCGCCTGATCCGTGAGGCACGAGCCCGGAACATCGGGCTGGCCTCGATGACTTCCACCCACTACATCAACACGATCCCTCCCGAGCAGGAGCCCGACTTCCCCGGCGACGAGGCCATGGAACGCCGCATCCGCCGGATCATCCGGTGGAACGCCGTGGTCATGGTCACCCGGGCGAACAAGCACTACGACGGCATCGGGGGACACATCTCCACGTACGCGTCCGCCGCGTCCTTGTTCGAGGTGGGCTTCAACCACTTCTTCCGGGGCAAGAACGCGGAGGGCGGCGGCGACCACGTGTACCTCCAGGGCCACGGGGCTCCGGGCATCTACGCCCGGTCGTTCCTGGAGGGAAGGATCTCCGAGGAGCAGCTCGAGGCGTTCCGGCGGGAGGCCTTCGGTGGCGGGCTGTCCTCCTACCCCCATCCCCGGTTGATGCCGGAGTACTGGGAGTACCCAACGGTCTCGATGGGGCTGTCGCCGCTGAACGCGATCTACCAGGCCCGGTTCAACCGATACCTCCAGGCGCGGGGGATCAAGGACACGTCTGCTCAGCGGGTGTGGTGCTTCGTGGGAGACGGGGAGATGGACGAACCGGAGTCCATGGCCGCGCTGTCCCTGGCCACCCGCGAGGAGCTGGACAACCTCATCTTCGTGGTGAATTGCAACCTCCAACGGCTGGACGGCCCTGTTCGCGGCAACGGCAAGATCATCCAGGAGCTGGAATCGATCTTCCGAGGAGCCGGCTGGCACGTCATCAAGGTCGTCTGGGGCCGTGAATGGGACGAGCTCCTGGCCAAGGACACCGACGGTGTGCTGGTCAACAAGATGAACACCACCTTGGACGGGGAGTTCCAGAAGTACACCGTGGAGTCCGGGGCGTACATCCGCGAGCACTTCTTCGGCCCGGACCCCCGCCTCCAGGAGATGGTGGCTCACCTGTCCGATGAGGACATCTGGCGACTGCGCCGCGGTGGCCACGACTACCGGAAGCTCCACGCCGCGTACACCCGCGCGGTCGAGCTGAAGGGAGCGCCGGTGGTGATCCTGGCCAAGACCGTGAAGGGCTGGGGCCTGGAGTCCATGGCCGGCCGGAACGTCACCCACCAGCAGAAGAAGCTCTCCGAGGAGCAGCTGGAGAAGTTCCGGGACTCCCTCGAGCTGCCGATCCGTGACGAGGAGATCGAGGAAGCGGTGGCTCCCTACTACCACCCCGGAGACGACTCCGAGGAGGTCCGGTACCTGAAGGAGCGCCGCGAGTCCCTGGGCGGGTTCCTTCCCGAGCGACGGGTCACCGCGATCGACTTCGAGCTCCCCAAAGACGACGCGTACGCCGAGCTCCTCAAGGGATCGGGGAAGCAGAAGGTGGCCACCACCATGGCCTTCGTCCGCCTGCTCAAGAAGCTGCTGAAGGACGAGCGGGTCGGCGAGCGGGTGGTGCCCATCATCCCCGACGAGGCCCGGACGTTCGGGATGGAGTCGCTGTTCCCGGAGTTCAAGATCTACGCCTCTCGGGGCCAGCTGTACGAGCCGGTGGACGCTAAGCATCTCCTGGCCTACAAGGAGTCCAAGGACGGACAGATCCTGGAGGAGGGGATCACCGAGGCCGGATCGATGGCCTCGTTCACCGCCGCCGGGACCTCGTACGCCACCCACGGCGAGCCGATGATCCCGTTCTTCTCCTTCTACTCGATGTTCGGGTTCCAGCGGATCGGGGACCTCATCTGGTCCGCGGCCGACCAACGGGCCCGCGGCTTCCTCATCGGGGCGACCCACGGACGGACCACGTTGAACGGCGAAGGGCTCCAGCACGAGGACGGCCATTCGCTGCTCATGGCGTCCACGAATCCGTCGGTGTTGTCCTACGACCCCTCTTGGGCCTACGAGGTCGCGGTGATCATCCGGGAAGGACTTCGCCGGATGTACGACGAGCGCGAGGACCTCATGTACTACCTCACCGTGTACAACGAGCCGTATCCCCAGCCGGCGATGCCGGAGGGGGTGGAGGAGGGGATCATCCGCGGCCTGTACCGGTACCAGGAGGGAGGCAACGATCGCCGTCGGCGGGCCCAGATCCTGGCGTCGGGGCCGATGATCCAGATCGCTCTCCGGGCCCAGGAGCTCCTGGGGGAATTCCACGACGTCGCCGCAGACGTGTGGAGCGCAACCTCCTACCAGCAGCTCAGGTTCGAGGCGCTGGAGGTGGAGCGATGGAACCGGCTCCACCCTGAGGAGCCCAAGCGCACTCCGTACGTCACCAGCACGCTCGAGGGAGCCGACGGTCCCGTGGTCGCCGTGACCGACTCGCTGAAGGCCATCCCCGACCAGGTGGCCCGGTGGGTCCCGCAGCCGTTCGTGCCGCTGGGGACCGACGGGTTCGGGCGCAGCGACACCCGCCCCGCTCTGCGGAGGTTCTTCGAGGTCGACGCGGAACACGTCGCGGTGGCCGCGGTGGCCGCGCTGGCGGACATGGGGGAAGTGAAGCCGGAGGCCGTGTCGGAGGCCATCGCGAAGTACGACATCGACACCGACCGTCCCTCGCCACCCAGCCTGCCCTGAGCGGCAGGGTCAGGTCGAGGGCACGGCAACCCACACGGCGTCGTCGGTGACCGCGATCCCCTCGGGGACGCCGCCGACACGGATGGGGGTCTTCTGCCGGGTGGCGATGTCGATCCGAGTTATCAGGCCGTCACGGTCGGTGACCCACACGGCACCGCCGCCCACTGCCAGGCCTGTGGGCCGTCCGCCGGCGTCGGTGGTCCGCTCAACGGTGTCGGTGACGGGATCGATCTCCGTGAGCGTTCCGTCGAAGCTGTTGACCCCCCAGATCGAGCCCTCACCAACGGCGAGCTGAGAGACGCCGCCGGGGACGGCGACCTCGGTTACCTCAAAGGTCCGGGGGTCGACGTGGTAGACGATGTCGTCGAGGTCGGCGCCCACCCACACTCCGCCCTCGCCGGCGATAAAAGCGGACTGGACCCCGGTGGGCAGCTCGATCTCGTCGGTCAGCTCGCTGGTGGCGGGGTCGATCCTCCGAAGGATCCCGTTCGCCGGATCCAGCACCCAGATCGCTCCCTCGCCGGACACCACCGGTGACTCAGGAAGGGCCGCCGCGGTCTCGACGGGGATCGTGGTGCGGTCCACCACCTGCTCCGTGGTCGTGTCGACCCGGAGCAGCTCCGGAACTCCCGACAGCCGCTCCTCGGCGACCGTGACCCACACTGCCGCCTCCACGCCCTCCGTCACCGCCAAGCTGAAGGCGAGTCGCCCGATGGGGATCTCGCCGGCCACCCGATTCGCCTCCGGGTCGATGCGGATAACCATCCCTTGGAGTCCAGTCTCCAGCCACACCGAGCCCTGCCCAACCACCACATCCGTGAACCGTCCCTGGGGAGCGGAAAACGTTAGCGGCTCCACCCGGGACACCACCTCTCCGGTCGCCGGGTCCAGGCGGATGACCGCGCTCCGAACCGGGGCGGACCCGCCGTCCACGGCATCCGTTTCCCGGTCGTCGCCGGTGAGCAC
>DAITPV010000092.1:0-7511 GCA_036833435.1 Actinomycetota bacterium
AGTCGTGGGCCGGGAAGTCCTGGGCTGGGAAGAGCTGGGCCGGGAAGTCGTGGGCCGGCAAGTCCTGGGCGGGGAAGAGCTGGGCCGGCAAGTCGTGGGCCGACATCTTCTGGTCAGGCAAGTCGTGGGCCGGGAAGTCCTGGGCTGGGAAGAGCTGGGCCGGGAAGTCGTGGGCAGGCAAGTCGTGGGCTGGGAAGAGCTGGGCCGGGAAGTCGTGGGCCGGCCAGAGCTGGGGCTGAGGTTGAGCCGAGAGACGGAGACCGAGATGGCCGGAGAGCACGTGCGGACCGGAGGGGTCGGCAGAAGGCCGTCCCTCCGGCTCTCCGGCAGCACCAAGGTGGGGCTCCTGTCCGTGGCCCTGGCCGGCACGGCACTCGCCCTGTACCTGCTGGTCGTTCGTCACCTGGCCCCCATCCCCTCGGAGCTCCGGCTCCCCTGGTGGGCCATGGCCATCATGTTCTTCCTGTCCGAGGTGCTGGTGGTCAACGTGCAGTTCCGCCGGAACGCCTACGCGTTCTCCCTGAGCGAGATCCCCCTGGTGATCGGGCTGTTCACGGCCACCCCCCCGCCCTGGTCACCGGAATGCTCGTCGGTTCGTTGGCCGCCCTGGCGCTCCACCGCCGCCAGTCGCCGCTAAAGCTGGTGTTCAACCTCAGCCACTTCTTCCTGGAATCGGTGCTGGCGATCCTGGTGTTCCACGCGTTCCACTCGGGCAACCCGCTCGAAGTGATGGGCTGGACCGCGACGTTCCTGACCACCTTCGTCATCGCCCTGGTCGCCGACCTTACCGTCGGCGCCGCGGTGTCCCTGTCCGAGGGGAAGATGCAGCTGCAGGCGATGTTCCACGGCCTGGCCTTCGGCAAGGTCGTGTCGGCCACGAACACGAGCATCGGCCTCATCGGGGTCATGATCCTGTGGATGAACCCCGAGTCCGCGTGGCTGCTCATCGTGCCCGCGGCGATCCTGTTCTTCGCCTATCGGGCCTATACCGGTGAGCGGCAGCAGCACGAGAGCCTGGAGTTCCTCCACGAGTCCACCCGCGTGCTCAACCGGTCGCTGAAGATGGAGGCCGCGGCCTCCACGCTGCTGGCGCAGGCGCGGAAGATGTTCCGCGCGGACCTCGCGGAGATCACCCTGCTGCCGGACCAGCCGGACGACGATGCGTCGATCACCACGCTCGGTCCCGGCGACAGGGAGGCCACGTCCACCCACGCGCGACTGGATCCCACCGAGGGCGTGTGGGCCAGGATCGCCGCCGAGGAGCAGGCCATCCTCCTGGCCCGGCCGATCCAGCCGGCCCGGCTCCGCGCTCACTTCGCGGAGCGAGGGATCCACGACGCCATGGTTGCCCCGCTCCGCGGACGCGACGGGGTCGTGGGGATGATGCTGGTGGCCAACCGTACCGGGGACGTCACCACGTTCGACTCCGAAGACCTCACGCTCTTCGAGGCCCTGACCAATCACGCCAGCGTCTCGCTGGAGAACGCGAAGCTGGTGTCACGGCTCGAGGAGTCCCTGGCCCACCTCACGGAGATGAACCGCATGAAGGACGACTTCGTGGCCACCGTGTCTCACGAGCTCCGGACCCCGCTCACCACGATCCAGGGATCGGTGAAGACCCTCCTCCAGCTGGGCCCCAGCGTCGACCAGGAATCCGAGCGCTCCCTGCTCGAGGCGATCAACCGGCAGGGAGAGCGGCTCCATCAGCTGATCGAGGACCTGCTGGTGGCGGCCCAGATCGAGTCGCGGGGGATCAACCCCGTGGTCAGCCGTACCTCGCTCGCCGGGATCGCCGAACAGGTCGCCGAGGAGCTGCGCCTCCGGGACCCGGATCGCTCCGTCATCGTCCACGTCGACGGAGAAGTCCCCTCGGTGCAGACCGACGGGCGAAGGGTTCACCAGATCGTGGCCAACCTCGCCGAGAACGCCATCAAGTACTCACCTCCGGGACGGTCGGTCACCCTGCGGGTCCGGCCGAGCAGCGGTGGAGGAGCGATCTCTGTGCAGGACCAGGGAAGCGGGGTCGCCCCGGAGCTTCGAGATCGGATCTTCGACCGCTTCTACCAGGTGGACCAGACCATCACCCGAACCGTGGGCGGCGCCGGGCTGGGGTTGTACATCTGCCGTCAGCTCGCCGAGGTGATCGGCGGACGCGTGGCCCTGGAACGGTCGGATCACCGGGGCTCGGTGTTCACCCTGTGGGTGCCGGCGGAACCCCCGCCCAGGTCCATCGACGGCGCCGGCCGGCTGGTGTCCGGTGAAGGCGCCGGAGTGGTGGACCTCCCGGCCGGAGCGAAGCGCTCCCCCTCGGCCTAGCTCTGGCACTGGGGACAGAAGTACGAGTTCCGTCCCGAGTACTTCACCACCTCGATGGGCGTCCGGCATCGTCTGCACGGCTCGCCGCGGCGGCCGTAGACCTTGAGCTCGTTCTGGTACTCGCCGGGCTTCCCGTACAGGTCCACGTAGGCCTCGTCCCCGAGCGTGGTTCCCCGGAACCTGATGGCCTCCTGGACCACTTCCTGGATGGCCCGGTAGAGCCTGCGGACCTCCTGAGCCGACAGCTCGTTCGACATCCGATCGTGCCGGAGTCCGGCGGCGAACAGCACCTCGTCTGAATAGATGTTCCCCAGGCCCGACACGAACTGCTGATCCATCATGAGCGGCTTGAGCTTGGAGGCTCGCCGTTCCAGGACGTCATGGAACTGCTGCCAGGTGAACGTACTCTCCAGAGGGTCGATGGCGATGTGCGCCAGCTCCTTGACCTTGCCGAGCTGGTCGCCCGGAGTCACGAACAGCTCCCCGAAGGTCCGGGGGTCGATGAACCGAAGGTCACCCCCCTGCTGGAACGTGATGATCACGTGGGTGTGGTTGTCCAGCGGCAGCCGCTTGTTCCCGCGGAGGAACCGTCCGCTCATGCCGAAGTGGGCGACCAGCACCATGCCGTCGTCCAGCTGCAGGAGGATGTACTTCCCCTTGCGCTCGGCGCGGGCGATCTTCCGGCCCTTGAGCCGGTCCCTGAACTCCTTGGGCGTCTTGTGGCGGCGGATCACCCGCTTGGTGTTCTTCATCCGCCGCACGTCGACGGCCGCCACCCGCCGTCCCACCACGTCCTTCTCCAGGTCGCGGCGGACCACCTCGACTTCAGGAAGCTCCACTACCCCTCCCCTGCCGCGACCGCGCGGCCCTCCGTGGACAGCCGTCCGAAGGCTTCTCTGGCCGCTCGTTGCTCGGCCTCCTTCTTCGAGCGACCTTCGCCCGTTCCGTACGGCTGGCCTTCCAGGTACACGGTGGCGGTGAACTCCTTGGCGTGATCCGGTCCCTCTTCGCGGACCCGGTACTGGGGAACCGAGCCGATCGCCTGGGCCGCCAGCTCCTGGAGGCCGGTCTTGAAGTCCCGGTCGCCCTCCCCTCGGGCATATGCCTCCATCCGGGGCCAGAACAACCGCTCGATGAGATCGGTGGCGGGTCGAAGCCCTCGGTCCACGTACACCGCTCCCAGGACCGCCTCCATAGCGTCGGCCAGGATGCTGGTCTTGTCCCGACCACCGGAAAGCTCCTCGCCCTTGCCCAGGAGGATCTCCCGCCCCAGGTCCAGCTCCCGGGCCACATCGGCCAGCGTGATCATGTTGACCGTGGCGGCCCGGAGCTTGGCCAGATCTCCTTCGGGGAGATCCGGGAACCTCCGGTATGCCAGGTCCGTGACCACGAGACCGAGAACCGCGTCACCGAGGAACTCCAGGCGCTCGTTCGTCTCGTCGGTTCCCTGCTCGAAGGCGTAGGACCGATGGGTGAGGGAGATCTCCCGCATCCGCGGGTCCCGGAACCGAACGCCGAGGGCTCGCTCCAGGCGAGTACCCCGTCCCAGCAATGCCCCTCCCCTACGGCTCGATCTCGACCGCCTGACGTCCCCCGTAGTAGCCGCAGTTCGCGCACACCCGGTGGGGCAGCTTCGGCTGGCGGCACTGGGGGCACAGGCTGTACGTGGGAGGGGCCGCCTTCCAGTGCGAGCGGCGGCTATCCCGTTTCGTCTTGGTGGTCCTTCGCTTCGGTACGGCCATTCAGATCCCTTCCTTCACTCGTCCACCGTTAGCTGGTCCAGCGCCGCCCACCGTGGGTCGGCCTCCGGACCACAGGAGCATTCGTTCCGATTCCGATCGCCTCCACACCGCTCGCACAGCCCACGACAGTCGGGCCGGCACAGCGGCGAGAACGGCATCGAGAGCATCACGTTGTCCCGCACCATGGGCTCGAGGTCGATGGCTCCCTCGGCCAGCGGGTACTGGTCGTCCTGGTCAGATGCGCCCGGGGTGTACAGCTCGTGGACCTCGATCCGGAACTCCTGGGTGAACCCGGTCAGGCACCGGGCGCACCGCAGGGCGAACGTGCCGGCCAGCGGTCCGGACACCAGGATCCCCTCCACCACGTTCTCGAGCAGCACGTCGACGTCGACACCGATCTCCACCGGCACCCGCACCAGCTCGGTGGCCAGATCCGGGACGGGCTCGGTGACGTGGACCTGCTGCGAGGACCCGGGCTGGGCCAGGAGCTCGCGGACGTCGACGGGCTGCATCACGCCTCCTCCGGAGCCAGGTGCTCCTCGGCCAGCGTCGTGCCCCGGAGCCGCTCGCGGCCTCGTTCCACCTGCTGCAGGGTCCGGGCCAGCTGCTCCTCGATCTTGCCCAGCTGGGCGTCCTGGTGCTCCTTGATCTGCGCGATCTGCTCCTGGGCCCGGGTGAGCGACGCTTCGAACGCGGCCAGCTTCTGGTCCATGTAGTCCTCAGCCTCCAGGCGCATCTGCCTGGACTGATCCCGGGCCTCGGACAGGATCCGCTCCGCCTCGAGCATCGACTGCTTGACCACCTCTTCCTGGGCCACCAGGAGCTTCTGCTCCTCCAGGGCCTGCTGGATGAGGCCCTCCGCGTCCTTCCGGGCCTTGGTCAGCAGCTGCTCCCGGTCCTTCACCACCCACCGGGCCTGCTTGATCTCCTCCGGCAGCGCGGCCCGCATCTCCTGGATCAGCTCGAGAACCTCTTCCCGGTTGACCAGCACCGAGGCCGACAGGGGCATGGACTTCGCCTCCATCACCAGCTCCTCGAGCTGTTGCAGCCTGGCCGAGATATCCACTACGCCAACCGCTCCTTGAGCCGGGACGCCACGTGCTCGGGCACCAGGCTGCTGACGTCCCCGCCGAACTTGGCCACCTCTTTCACCAGCGAGGAGGACAGGTACGACCACTTGGGGCTGGTGGGGACGAAGCAGGTCTCCACGCCCGACAGGTGGCGGTTCATCTGCGCCATCTGGAGCTCGTAGTCGAAGTCCGTCACGGCCCGGAGGCCCTTCATCACCACGCCCACTCCCTGGGCCCGGGCGTAGTCGACCAGCAGGCCGGAGAAGGAGTCCACCTCCGCCCCTTTGATGCCGCCGACGGCTTCCTTCAGCATGTCCACCCGTTCCTCCAGCGCGAACAACGGCTGCTTGGCAGGATTCTCAACCACGGCCACGACCACACGGTCGAACAGCCGAGCGGCTCGTTCGACGATATCCAGGTGGCCGTTGGTCACGGGGTCGAAGGTCCCCGGACATAGGGCCGTGAGGGTCATGCGTCCTCCATACAGACGAGGAGTCTGGCGTCTCCGTAGGCCAGGACCTTGATGGCGTTCCAGTGTAACGGAACTACATCGGTGGAATTCCTGGCTGGCCTGGTCAGGACCATCAGGCCGCCGGGCTCGACGTGCCCGGCCGCCAGGGCCAGGGTCTGACGAAGGGCCCCCAGAGAGTGATCGTACGGCGGGTCCAGGAACACCAGTTCGAACCGCTCCCTGCTTCGGCGGAGGAATCCATCCACGTCCGCCCGGACCACGTGGGCCCGGTCGGCCACGGATGCCCGGGCCGCGTTCTCCCGGATGGTCCGCACCGCGGCGGAGCCCCGGTCCACGAGCATCGCCCCGGACGCCCCTCGGGAGAGCGCCTCGATCCCCACCGCCCCGGTCCCGGCGAACAGGTCGGCGAACCGGGCGCCCTGGACACGCTCCACCAGGCTGGAGAACAGACCCTCTCGGGCCCGGTCCGACAAGGGGCGGGTCCCGGCCGGAACTCGGGCCAGCCGGACACCCTTTGCCGACCCCGCGATGACTCTCAAGGTTGTGGCCGGGCCGTGCCCAGAACGTGGGGCCGGGCCGGTGAAGGAGGACCGACGGGGAAGGCGCGTGTGGTGACCTCGAAGCCGGCCTCTTCCAGCATGGCCACCGTGTCTCGGTTCGGGTGGCAGCCGCCGGAGAACATCGACCACACGGGGGTGATGACGTCCTGGACCACCGCCCATCCGGCACTGGTCGATCGAACGTGCTCCAGGAATCGGAGCTCCCCATCCGGGCGGATGACCCGGCGCACCTCCCCGGCCACCTGGTGGGGATACCGCACCGAGCACAGCGCCAGGCTGACCACGACGGTGTCGAAGGCATCGTTCGGGAACGGGAGCGCTTCCGCCACCCCCCGCACCAGTCGCACGTCGGCTGCGGCCGTTGCGACCCGTTCGCCGGCGAACTTGAGCATGGTGGGCTCCGGCTCCACCGCCACGACCGAGCTTGCCTCCGGGTAGTGCTCGAAGTTCAGCCCCGTGCCGGCCCCGATCTCGAGCACCCGGCCGGTTACCCCGCCGGCCATCTCGACGCGGCGGTCCCGCTCGCCGACTCGGTCACAGGCCAGGGCGAGCCGCTCGTACACGCGGGCGAAGATGGGGTGCTCCCTCACGACTGGAACAGCCACTCGATGGAGTCCGCGAACCGCCGCTCCATCTCGGCCCGCAGCTCGCCATTGCCCGACAGGTCGGGGTCGGTGTCGATCAGTCCGAAGGCATCCTCTCGCGCCAGGCGGACCAGGTCGGTGTCGTACGCCAGGCGGGCCAGCTTCAGGTCCGGGAGCCCGGACTGCCGGATGTCGAACAGCGTTCCCTCTCCGCGAAGCCGGAGGTCCTCGTCGGCCAGCTCGAAGCCATCGGTGGTGCGGACCATGGCCCGCAGCCGCTCCTTGGCGATCTCGTTGTCCGGAGCGGACTCGTCGAACAGCACGCAGAACGACGGGTATTCGCCCCGGCCGATCCGCCCCCGGAGCTGATGGAGCTGCGCGAGGCCGAACCGCTCGGCGTTCTCCACCAGCATCACGGTGGCGTTGGCCACATCCACCCCGACCTCGATCACCGTGGTGGAGATCAGCACGTCGGCGTTCCCCGCCAGGAACGACTCCATCCGGGAGTCCTTCTCCTTGGGCCGCATCCGTCCGTGGAGCATGGCGATCCGGAGGTCGGGGAACACCTCGGTGGCCAGGCGCTCCGCTTCCTTCTCGGTGGCCTTGACCTCGAGCCGATTGTCCTCGTCGATGGCCGCGCACACCACGAACGCCTGCCGGCCTTGGTTCACCTGCTCGCGGACCAGGTCGTAGGCCTTCCGCCGCTCGGCGGCGGTGCGGGCGATCCGGGTCTTCACCGGCTGCCGGCCGGCCGGAAGCTCGTCGAT
>DAITPV010000093.1:0-7501 GCA_036833435.1 Actinomycetota bacterium
GCGGTCCTGGTGCTCGAGCCCGCGGCCGGCCGCAAGGTGAAGGTGGCTCGGAAGGGCATCGCCCAGTGGCGGGTCGACGTGGACGGTCGGGCCGCGCACGCGGGCCTGGCTCCCGAGGCCGGTGTGAACGCCATCGTTGAGCTCGCTCACCAGATCCTCCGGATCGGCGAGCTGGCCCGGCCCGACGACGGAACGACGGTGACCGTGACCATGACCGGCGGCGGGTCGGCGGGGAACGTGGTGCCCGAGGCCGCATGGGCGGTCTTCGACGCCAGGATGTGGACCGACGAAGAGGCCGATCGGCTGGAGCGCGAGCTGCAGGCGCTCTCCCCTGTCCTTGAAGGCTCGGAGCTCCGAGTCACCGGCGGCGTGAACCGCGGCCCGCTGGAGCGCGAGGCGTCCGAGGCCCTGTACCGGCGCCTGGTGGAGCTGGGCTACGACGTCGGCGCCGCGGAGGTCGGGGGGGCCAGCGACGGCAACTTCACCGCGGCCCTCGGCGTCCCCACCCTGGATGGTCTGGGACCGGTGGGAGGTGGAGCCCATGCCCGCGACGAGCACGTGGTCGTGGAGGCCATGCCGGTCCGGGCCGAGATGGTCGCCCGCCTGATCGACGCCCTGGTGGCGGATGGGTGAGCCGGTCGAGGTCCGTCCGCTCTCCACGCTCGAGGACGCCAGGGCCGCCTCGGCACTGTTCGACCGGATCTGGGACGAGCGGCGAGTCATGGGCGCTCCCCAGCTCCGGGCCATGGCCGCGCACGGCGGACAGGTGCTCGGCGCCTTCGACGGCGGCGAGATGGTCGGCGCCCTGGTGGGCCTGGTCGGGCTGACCGACGACGGCAGACCGATCCTCCACTCCCACATCACCGGGGTGGCCCCCGACCGCCAGCACCTGGGCATCGGCTTCCTGCTGAAAGCGGCCCAGCGGGACTGGTGCCTCAGCCGGGGCATCGACGTGGTGACCTGGACCATGGACCCCCTGGTGGCCCGGAACGCCCGGTTCAACCTCCACAAGCTCGGGGCGGTGGGCAACCGATTCCACCGTGAGTACTACGGACCCATGGACGACGCGTTCAACCGCGGCGACCGCTCCGACCGCCTGGAGATCCGGTGGGACCTACGCTCCGACCGAGTCAGGGAGGCACTTCAAGGGAACCCCCCGGAACCCACCGGAGGGGAGGCCCTGCTCGACGAACGCGACGGCCGCCCCCAGCCCGGAGCCGCCTCCGACGCCACGCCCCTCCTGGTCAGGGTCCCACCCGACTATCACGCGTTGCGAACGAGCGACCCGCAGACCGCCGTCCTGTGGCGCGACGCCGTGGCCGACGCCATGGAGGACGCGTTCGGGCGGGGGTACGTGGGAACCGGGTTCCTCCGGGACGGGGCGTACGTCTTCGAGCGTCCGTAGCACCTCCCCCGGTTGCTAGACTCGCCGGAATGCCAAAACCTGGCGCCGCGGTCGTGGCGCGCGGCTTGGTGAAGCGGTTCGGGACGGTCGAGGCGGTCCGCGGCGTCGACTTCGAGGTGGCCGAGCGAGAGTGCTTCGGGTTCCTCGGTCCCAATGGAGCCGGGAAGACCACGCTGATGCGGATGGTCTCCTGTACCTCGCCGCTGTCCGCCGGCGAACTGACGGTGCTGGGCCTCCCCGCCTCGGCCGGCCGGGACATCCGCCGGAGGATGGGCGTGGTCCCGCAGGAGAACAACCTGGACGAGGAAGTCTCGGTCCTCGACAACCTGCTGATCTACGCGAAGTACTTCGACATCCCTCGGAAGATCGCGCAGCCGACGGCCGAGGAGCTCCTCCACTTCGTGGCCCTTCAGGACAAGAAGAGCTGGCGGATCGAGCGGTTGTCCGGCGGCATGAAGCGACGCCTGCTGATCGCCCGGTCATTGATGAACGAGCCCGACGTGCTGATCCTCGACGAGCCCACCACCGGGCTGGACCCTCAGGCCCGGCACCTGGTGTGGCAGAAGCTCCGCTCGTTGAAGCGCCAGGGCGTAACGCTTCTTCTCACCACGCACTACATGGACGAGGCCGCCCAGCTGTGCGACCGGCTGGTGATCATGGACGAGGGAAGGATCCTGGTCGAGGGAGCGCCGCGTGACCTGGTGGCCCGGGAGACCTCGCCGCAGGTGATCGAGGTCATCGAGCCGAGCCCGGAAGCCGCCCGGGGCCTGCAGGACCTGGTGGGACTCGCCGACCGGGTGGAGCAGCTTGCAGACCGGTGGCTCCTGTACACGGCCGACGGGGACGGACTCCTGGCCAAGGTCCGCGGGGTGGTCCCCGATCCCGCGGCGGTCTGGCTTCGAGGGGCCACCCTCGAGGACGTGTTTCTCCAGCTCACCGGCCGAGGGCTTCTCGAATGAGCGCCGTCACCGAGGCGCCTCCGGCATCCACCCGCCCCCCGGTGTTCCGGGTCCCGGACGTCCGGCTCCGGTCGGCGTGGCGGATGTGGCAACGCAACGCGTCGATCTACCGGCGGACCTACAAGCTCAACATCGTCCCGAACTTCTTCGAGCCATTGCTGTTCCTGGTGGCCATGGGGATCGGCCTTGGCGCCTACCTGGGACGGATCGAGGGCGTGCCGTACATCGACTACATCGCCCCGGGCCTGGTGGCCACGGCGGCGATGTACGGGACCTCGTTCGAGGTCACGTTCAACTGCTTCGTGAAGCTTCAGTTCGGCAAGGTGTACGACGCGGTGATGTCCACCCCGCTGACCATCGAGGACATCGGGCTCGGCGAGCTGCTGTGGGGGACCACCCGGGCCCTTCTGTACGGCGTGGTGTTCCTGATGGTCGCCGCGGCGTTCGGGGTGGTCCACTCCCCGCTGGCCCTGCTGTCTCCGCTGGCCATCGCCCTCATCGGGATGATGTTCTCGGTGATCGGCCTGACCTTCACCGCGGTGGTCCCGCTGATCGACTACTTCACCTACTACTGGACCCTGTTCATGACCCCCATGTTCCTGTTCAGCGGCATCTTCTTCCCGCTGGACCGGATGCCCGGGTGGGTCGAGGTGGCGGCGTGGTTCATGCCGCTCCACCACGCCGTCAACGTCATGCGGGCCCTGACCCTCACCGGAGACCTCCGGGACGCGCTGCTGGCCACGGCGTGGATCGTGGTGTTCACCGGCCTCCTGTTCATCCTGCCGCTCAACCTGCTGTACCGCCGCCTGGTCAAGTAACCCCTCGTCCGGACGCGGTAGAAGGAATACCGAGGACGGGCGATGGCGTCTGCAGGGCCCCGGCCCATACTCGGGTGGTCATGGACTTCGCAGGGTGGGTCACCTGGAAGATCGTGAAGACCGCGTACCTACGGGGTCGCTTCGCGGTGCTCAGAGTTACGGGACGTTGGTAAACCCCTCCGGACGTCCCCAGACGGGTCGTGAACGCCGGTGTCGTCACGCGGGCCGACACCGGCGGCGGCCTTTCTCTCGGCCACGTGACGGCCGAACCGAGCGAACACCTCCCTCCCTCGAGCCTCATGCGCAGGCAGGTGCCGATCGGCCTGCCGGCGCACCTCCGAGGCCGACGTGCCCCACACGCGTTCGAGCTCGGGGCCGCTCAGGTCGAGCCAGGCGTCCAGTCCTCGCCGGTCGACCTCGAGGTGGAACTGGAACCCCCAGGCGCCGGGCCCGGCCCGGAAGCCCTGGTTGCGGACGCGCTCCCCGGTAAGCAGGAGCGAAGCCCCACCCGGAAGCTCCCAGGTGTCCTCGTGCCACTGGAACACCGGGTCGCCCGGGGCGAAGACGGCGGCCAGCGGATCGGATCCCCCCGTCGGATGGACGGGGAAGAAGCCCATCTCCCGGACCGGCGCGAGAGACACGGAGGCGCCCAGGGCCCTGGCCAAGAGCTGGGCCCCCAGACAGATCCCCAGCACCGGGACCCCTTCCGTCACGGCGCGGCCGAGCAGCTCGCGTTCACCGGCCAGGAACGGGTAGGCCTCCACCTGATCGGCGTTCATCTCGCCGCCAAGAACGATCAGCCCGGCGACGTCGTCGAGCGCCGGCGGATCCTCTCGCCACAGGTCCACGTACTCCACCGGGAGGACGTCACGCCCCACTCCGAGGTCGTCGGGCTGTTCGTGGCGAAGGCAGGCGACCGGCTTCGCGGTCACCGCGAGGCGGACTGCTCGACCAGGGCGTCGAACAGGCCTTGCTGCGACGGGTCGGTCTCGGCGGTGCGCTCCGGGTGCCACTGCACCCCGACCACCCAGCTCCCGTCACCGTGCTCCACCGCCTCAATCACTCCGTCCTCGGTCCACCCCACCGGCGAGAGCCCCTCGCCGAGCTCGGCCAGGGCCTGGTGGTGCGAGGAGGAGCAGTCCGCGGACTCTCCACCCATGGCCTTCGCGGTCCATGACCCCGGCTCCAGGCGAACCGGATGCAGCTGCGGAGCGGTCCCGGGGACTCCGTGGCCGACGCTGCCCGGGCGGCCGGTGATGTGCTGGTCGAGGGTGCCGCCCAGGGAGACGTTGAGCACCTGGATCCCCCGGCACACGGCCAGGACCGGCATGCCGCGGCGAACCGCCGCACGGACCAGGTTCAGCTCGAACAGGTCGGCCTCCGAGTCGATCCCGTAGCACTCCGGCAGCGGGTCCTCGCCGTAGTGCGAGGGGTCGATGTCTCCCCCACCGATCAGCAGGAGGCCGTCGAACCGGGACAGGAGCTGGTCCGCGTCCGCCCCGGTCACACGGTGGGGCGACAGGATGGCCTCCTGGCCCCCGGCCCGGTGCACGGCCCGGATGTACGTGGACGGGAGGGCCACCGAGTCCTCCTTCCAGGACTCGACCTTGCCGGCGGGGACCGGCTGGCCGACCAGAGCGATGAGCGGCTCCATCACCTCTCCAGTGTACGGCGCGAAGCTAGATCCGCTCGAAGTTCCGCTGGAGCTCCCAGTCCGTCACCACCTGGTTGAACCGGGCCCATTCCTGCTTGGCCGTGTGGACCAGGTGGTAGTGGACCTCCTCGCCGAAGGCGTCCTTGGCCACCTTGCTCCCTTCGAAGAGCTCGGCGGCCTCCACGATGTTCCACGGAACCCGGGGCACGTCCTTCGCTTCGTAGGCGTTTCCTCGATAGGCGGCCGGAGCGGAAATCTTGTTCTCGATCCCGTGGAGGCCGGAGGCGATGGTGGCAGCGAAGGCCAGGTACGGGTTGGCGTCGGCCCCCGGGATCCGGCACTCGCTCCGGAACGACTTCCCGTGGCCCACGATCCGGAACCCGCAGGTTCGATTGTCATTTGCCCACACCACCGCGGTGGGAGCCCAGGAGTCCGGCTGATACCGCTTGTAGGAGTTCACGTACGGGGCGTACATCCAGGCCATCTCTCTTGCGGTGTCCATCAGGCCGCCCAGGTAGTAACGGAACGTTTCGGACAGATGGTCCGGATCCTGGTCGTCCCACATCAGAGATTCGCGGCCGTCCTCGTCCCACAGGCTGGAGTGGAGGTGGCACGACGAGCCGGCCTCATCCATGGACGGCTTGGCCATGAACGTGATCGACCGGCCGTTGAGGGCGGCGATCTCCTTGGCTCCGTTCTTGTAGATGGTGTGCCGGTCGGCCATCTCCAGAGCGTCCGCGTACACCAGGTTGATCTCGTGCTGTCCGCGCCCCCACTCCCCCTTCGAGAACTCCACCGGCACCGCGGCGCCGTCCATCCCGTTCCGGATCTGCCGGATGAGGTACTCGTCCTTGGTGGTCTGGAGGATGTGGTAGTCCTCGATGTACGGCGCGTGGGGCGCCAGGTCCTTGAACCCCTTGGCCGCGGCCTCCTCGTAGGTGTCTCGGTACAGGAAGAACTCGAGCTCCGAGCCGCACATCACGGTGTAGCCGGCCGCCTTGGCCCGTTCGAGCTGACGCTTGAGGATCTGCCGGGGGGCGACCTCGACGACCTCCCCCTCCTCCGAGAGGAGGTCGCAGATCACCAGCGCAGTCTTCTCCAGCCAGGGGATCAGCCGGAGGGTGTCCATGTCCGGGACCAGCTGGAAGTCTCCGTACCCGGTGTCCCAGTTGGCGTAGCGGTACCCGGGGAGGGGCTCCATGTCCACATCCACCGTGAGCAGGTAGTTGCAGGCGTGCATCCCCTCCTCGCCCAGGATGTCCTCGAGGAAGAAGGGCCCCGTGACCCGCTTGCCCATGAACCGTCCCTGGAGGTCGGGGAACACCACCAGGACGGTGTCCACCTCACCGTCGCGAACCAGCTTCTCGAGCTGGCCCTTGTTCAGATTCCCGGCCATCGGTCACCCCCCTGACGACGACCGCGGCGAGCCGAGGCCCGCCGCGGTCCGTCCTCTTCTATCGACCCGAGCGCATCCTCAGGGCGCGTCCAGCTCCGCCTCCGCCTTCTCGATGATGGCGAACTCTTCCTCCGGGGCCTCGGCCACCAGCCGGTGACGACTGTACAGCCAGAAATACGCCATCCCCAGGAGGAAGGCCACGACCGTCCAGATGATCGTCCACCGCGTGATGGTCGTGTACACGATGCCGGCGAACAGCGACACGGCGGCGATGATCATGGCCACGGCCGGCATGAACATCCCGCCGGGGGCCTTGTACGGCCGCTCCAGGTCGGGCTCTCTCCTCTTGAGCCGGATGTACGCCATCATCATCACGATGTAGGTGATGAGCGCGGCGAACACCGAGATCTGGATGAGGATCGACCCGGCGTACCCGAGCGGAACGAAGCCTTCCGGCGGCGTGAGCCCCCGGGCCAGGGCGATGATCAGGACCATGGAGATCACCGCGGGCACGGTCAGCGCGTAGTACGGGACCTTCCGGTTCTTGGAGGTGAGCGAGAGCCACCGAGGGAAGTAGCCGGCCCGTGACAGCGCGTAGATGATCCGCGAGTACGCGTAGATCACGCTGTGGAAGCTGGCGATCAGTCCCGACAGCCCCACGATGACCACGAACCAGAAGAACCAGTTCTCGCCGTGGATCACTGCCACCGGATCGCCGATCGGGTTGGCCGCGGTGGACAGGGCCAGGGGACCCATGGTGGCGCCGGCTGCGATGAACGCCAGCGCCGAGAACCCGACCAGCGTGAACATGGCGGTGATGGACCCCTTGGGCACGTCCTTGGCGGGGTCCCGGGTCTCCTCCGCGGCCATCGGAGTGCCTTCGATGGCCAGGTAGAACCACGCCGCATAGGGGATCGCCGCCAGGATGCCCACATAGCCGGTCGGGAGGAACGTACTGGCCCCGGTGGCATCGGGGTCCACAGGCACGTCGGTGAACAGGCTGAAGTCGAAGTCCGGCAGCAAGTAGATGAACCACGCGACCAACACCACGGAGGCGATGGCGGCCACCACGAATACGGACACCAGGGTCTGCCGCACGCCGGTGAAGTGGATCAGCAGGAACGCCACGAAGATCAGGACGTACAGCCACTCCCCCGCCTCCAGGCCCACGACGTCCGGCAGGTCCTCGAGGCCGGGGAGGCCGGTGAGGTACAGGCCGATCCCCGTCCCGATGACCGAGATGGCCAGCAGGTACTCGATGGTGGCCCC
>DAITPV010000094.1:0-7487 GCA_036833435.1 Actinomycetota bacterium
GGACGATCCCCTCCCGGTCCCGGAGGTCGAGGAACAGCACCCCGCCGTGGTCCCGCTCATGGGCGACCCACCCGCACAGCGCCACGTCGGCGCCGGCGTGCTCCGCACGGAGCTCGCCGCACCGGTGGGTCCTCATCGGCGCAGCCATGCCACCAGCTCCGGCCGCTTGACCCGCTCCTGCGTCCCTTCCCTGAGGTCCCGCATCGTGACCACGCCGTCCTGGAGCTCCTGCTCGCCGATGATCGCCGCGAACCCGGCCCCGGACCGGTCTGCCATCTTGAGCTGGGCCTTGAGGGGGCGCTCCTCGAGGGACGCGTCGGCAGCCAGGCCGGCCTCCCGAAGCTCCCGCAGCACCGCCCGGCTCTCTTTTCGTGCTTCCTCCCCGATGCCCACCACGAAGACCGGTGCCGTCACCTCCGGCGGCGCGACATCCTCACGTTCCATGGCCAACAGCACGCGTTCGAGGCCGAGGCCGAAGCCGATCCCCGGCGTGTGGTCCCCGCCGAGCACCTCGGCCAGGCCGTCGTACCTCCCCCCGCCGCACAGCGTCGACTGGGTGGGCCCCAGAACCTCGCTGACGAACTCGAACGCGGTCCTGGTGTAGTAGTCCAGTCCCCGGACCAGCCGGTGGTCGATCTCGTAGCCGATCCCTTCCTCGTCCAGCCCCAGCCGGACGGCCTCGAAGTGCTGGCGGCATGCGTCGTCGAGGTGGTCCAGCATCCGGGGAGCGTCCTCCGTGGCCTGCCGGCACTCCTCTTCCTTGCAGTCCAGGACCCGGAGCGGGTTGGCCCGCCAGCGTTCGCGATGATCCCGGCACAGGCGTGGCGCGCGTTCCTCGAGGAACGCCACCAGGACCTCCCGGTACGCCGGACGGCAGTTCTCGTCCCCGATGCTGTTGACCAGGAGATGGAAGCGCGTCAGCCCCCGGCCCGACAGGTACCGCTGCCCCACCGTGATCACCTCGACGTCGGCGCCCGGCGCGTCGGTCCCGATCACCTCGATGCCGAACTGGGTGTGCTGGCGCATCCTGCCGGCCTGCGGCCGTTCGTGCCGGAACATGGGCACGAGGTAGTACGCCTTGAACGGGGTGGGCAGCTCCTGCCGCTTGGCCAGGTAGGCCCGGACCACCGGTGCCGTCCCCTCCGGCCTGAGGGTCAAGCTCCGGCCCCCCCGATCCTCGAACGTGTACATCTCCTTGGTCACCACGTCCGATGTCTCCCCCACGCCCCGGACGAACAGCTCGGTGTGCTCGAAGGTTGGTGTCTCCACTCGCCGGTAGCCGTACGTCCGGGCCAGCGCGCCGGCCTCCCACGCCAGGACCTCGAGGCGGTCGGAGACCGGTGGCAGATAGTCCTGGGTGCCTCGCGGCGGTTGGAAGTCCGTCACTCGGAGGCCGAGGACAGGGCCATGAGCCACTCGTTCGTCTGCCGCTCCCGGCCGACCGTGGTCTCGGACCCGTGTCCCGGGTACACGGGAAGCTCGTCGGGAAGCTCGAGGAACTCCCGGAGGCTCTGATCCATGTGCCGGGGGTCGGAGTTGGGGAAATCCGAGCGGCCGATGGCTCCCCGGAACACCAGGTCGCCGGAGAACAGGAAGCCGTCGGTCCGGAAGCACACGTGGCCGGGCGTGTGGCCCGGGGTGTGCATCACCTCGATCCGGAATCCCCCGAACGCCAGCACGTCCCCATCGCGAACGGTCCTCACTTCCTTGGGTCGGAACTGCTCGTCGACCGGATAGCCGGCGCCCCAGCCCTGCTGATCCATGAGGGCCATCTCGTCGGCCTCGTGGATGTACAGCGGGACGTCCTCGCCGCAGACCTGCGGTGCCGCGGCGACGTGGTCTCCGTGGCCGTGGGTAGCCAGGACGGCGGCGAGCTTCTTCCCCGCTCGGGACACCATGAGGCGGATCGCCGAGGCCTCGAAGCCAGGGTCCACCACCACCGCCTCGTCCGAGCCATCGGCGGACACCACCCAGCAGTTGGTGGCGAACGGGTTGTCGTTGAACACGTCCAGCAGCATGCCGGTCATGGTAGCCGAATCGCGGAACCGCCCTTGCGCTGCCGCCACCGACCGGGATACTTGGCCGAAATCATGATCTCCCTCCGCAACGTGTCCAAGCGTTTCCCCGGCGCCCGGGAGCCAGCGGTGCGGGACCTGAGCCTGGAGGTCACGGAGGGCGAGACCGTGGTGCTGGTCGGCCCCTCCGGCTGCGGCAAGACCACCACGATGAAGATGATCAACCGACTGGTGGAACCGACGTCCGGCCACATTGAGGTCGACGGGACCGACGTCCTGAAACAAGATCCCGTGAAGCTCCGGAGAGGCATCGGCTACGTGATCCAGAGCATCGGCCTGCTGCCACACCGGACCGTGGCGGAGAACATCGGCACGGTTCCTCGGCTGATCGGATGGGAGGGACGCCGGATCGCCGAACGGGTCCGAGAGCTGGCCGCGATCTTCGAGCTCGACGAGGAGCTCCTGGACCGGTACCCGCTCGAGCTGTCCGGCGGGCAGCGCCAGCGGGTCGGAGTGGCCCGGGCCCTGGCCGTCGACCCGCCGGTCATGCTGATGGACGAACCTTTCGCCGCGGTGGATCCCATCGTCCGGGCTCGGCTGCAGGACCAGTTCGTGCATATCCAGGAACGCCTTCGGAAGACCATCGTGTTCGTGACCCACGACATCGACGAGGCCATCAAGATGGCGGATCGCATCGCGATCTTGAACATCGGGGGGGTGGTCGAGCAGTACGCGCCGCCCGAGGAGATCCTCCGGGAGCCGGCCAGCCGGTTCGTCGAGGACTTCGTGGGTGCGGAGCGAGGGCTCAAGCGGCTGGCGCTCCTGAAGGTCTCGGAGATCGAGGTCGAGGAAGGTCCGGTGGTCTCCCCGACTGATGCGGCCGACCACGCCGGGAAGATCATCGAGCAGTTCGGCTTCGGATGGACCAGCGTCCTCGAGGACGGCGAGCTCCTGGGGTGGATCGACCGAGACACGCTGGAAGGAGCCGCCACCGTGGGCGACGCCCAAGCGCAGAAGTTCAGCGCCTACGTCACCAGCAAGGACTCCCTCCGTCAGGCCCTGGACTCCATCGTCACCTCGCGGACCAACGTGGCCGTGGTGGTGAGTGAGGGCCAGCGCTACCTGGGGATCCTCACCCTGGAACGGATCTCCCGGGAGATCATCTCGTGACCGATCAACCGGTCATCGACTGGGAGTGGCTGGCCGAGAACCTGGACCTCATCCTGGAGCAGGTTCTTCAGCACATCTGGCTCACGGTCCTGGCAGTGGGGATCGGCATGGTGATCTCGTTCCCCCTGGCCGTGGTGTCCTACCGCCACCGCAGGCTGTACCCACCGATCACCTGGGTCACCGGGGTGCTCTACACCATCCCCAGTCTGGCGCTGTTCGCCTTCCTGGTCCCCTTCACTGGGCTCTCGACGCTCACCGCGGAGATCGGGCTGGTCAGCTACACGCTCCTGATCCTCATCCGGAACACCGTGGCCGGCCTGGACGGGGTCCCGGAGGACGTCAAGGAGGCGGCCGTGGGCATGGGGTACACGCGCCGCGAGCTCCTCTGGCGGGTGGAGGTCCCCCTGGCGCTCCCGGTGATCGTGGCGGGGCTCCGGATCGCCACCGTCACCACGATCGGGCTGGTGACCGTCACCGCGTTGATCGGAAAAGGCGGGGTGGGGTTCTTCCTCCTGGCCGGGTTCCGCAGGCTGTATCCGCAGACCACCGCCATCCTCCTGGGCCTGGCCCTGTCGGTGGTCCTGGCGCTGAGCGCCGACGGTTTCCTGCTCTCCGGTCAATGGATCCTGATGCCGTGGGCTCGAGCTCGGAAGATCCGGACCGCGACGTGAACGACCCGGGCTTCTTCACCGAGGTGGTCGAATGGTTCACCGACCCCGAGAACTGGGAAGGGTCTTCGGGGATCCCCATCCGCCTCCTGGAGCACGTGGAGATGTCGGTGATCTCCGTGGCCGTGGCGGCGGCGATCGCGTTGCCGCTGGGACTGTGGATCGGGCACACCCGGCGCGGCGAGTTCCTGGTGGTGTCCGTGGCGAACCTGGGACGGGCCATCCCTTCGTTCGGCCTGCTGTTCCTGTTCGTCATCGTGTTCGAGCTGGGGCTCGATACCCCACCTGCCCTCCGGCCCCCGGTCCTGTTCGCGCTGATCCTGCTGGCCATCCCGCCGATCCTCACCAACACCTACGTGGGCATCCAGACCGTCGATCCCGACACCCTGGAGGCGGCGCGGGGCATGGGGATGAGGGAAGGCGAGGTCCTGCGAGGACTCGAGCTGCCCTTGGCCGCGCCGGTGATCGTGGCCGGCCTGCGGACCGCCGCGGTCCAGGTGGTGGCCACCGCCACCCTGGCGGCGGTGGTCGCCGGTGGTGGGCTGGGGCGATTCATCGTCGATGGCTTCGCCTCGGGCGACGACCCTCAGATCTTCGCCGGGGCTCTGATGGTGGCGATCCTGGCCATCCTCACCGAGCTGGCCATGGGACTCCTGGAACGCGCCGTCCGCCCCCGAACCTCCTCTCGCGCTCGAACTCTCTCGGGCCCGGTCCCCCCACCTGAGATCCCCGTGGTCGGATCGACGGGTGGTTGATAGGGTCAGGCGTCCCAGAGGGGGCCCTGAGCCCCCCCGAGAGAGAGGGGAGGAAACCCATGCGGGGAATCCGCAGATCCGCCCTTGGGGCGGCTCTCCTCACGCTGACGCTGCTTGCAGCGGCATGCGGAGAGGAGACGCCGGGTGGGGGCGGAGGAGAAGGCGGCGGTGAGGCACCAAGCTCGCTCACCGTCGGGGCGGTCGGCTTCGCCGAGAACCAGATCGTGGCGGAGATGTACGCCCAGGTCTTGGAGAACGCAGGCTTCGAGGTCGAGCGGCAGCTGACCCTGGAGTCCCGGGAGGTCGTTCAACCGGCCATCGAGGGCGGTGACATCGATCTGGCCCCCGAGTACCTCAGCTCCTTGCTGCTGTTCCTGGATCCTGAAGCCACGGCTTCCGGGGATCCGGATGCCGTGCGCGAACAGCTCGCGCCGCTGCTGGAGGAGCAGGGCCAGACCTTGCTGGAGTCCTCGACGGCGAACGACACCAACGGCCTGGTGGTGACGCAGGAGACCGCCGACGAGTTCGGCCTGACCACCACCAGCGACCTGGCGCCCGTGGCCGGCGACCTGGTGATGGGTGGTCCGCCCGAGTGCCCGGAGCGGCCGTTCTGCCTTCCCGGGTTCGAGGAGACCTACGGGATCGAGTTCGGGGACTTCAATCCGCTCGACGTGGGCGGGCCGCTGACCGTCGAGGCCCTGGACAACGGAGAGATCGACGTGGCCCTCCTGTTCTCCACCTCGAGCGTGATCGGGGCCAACGGCTGGGTGCTCCTGGAGGACGACCAGAACCTCCAGAACGTGGACACCCTCACCCCCGTGGTCCGGACCGACGTGCTCGACGATGAGATCGAGGGCCTCCTCAACGAGGTCAGCGCCACGCTCACCACGGAAGGGATCACAGAGCTGAACGGCCGAGTGGAGGTCGACGGCGAGGATCCCGCCGCGGTGGCAACCGAACACCTGGAGGCCGAGGGACTGCTGTAACGGATCCGCGTATCGGGGAGGGTCCACCGATTTGGGTGGGCCCTCCTCACGTTTTCGGCGGCGTCTTCTCCCCCGCCCGGATGGGCACAGCGAGATGATTGTCCGGCGGAGCCAGTGGGCACACCCACCGGGGGTCGTAGGCGCAGGATGGGTTGTAGGAGAAGTTGAAGTCCAGCACGATCATTCCGCCGTCCATCCCCAGATCGGCGCCCTTGACCGTATCGAGGAGGTATCGACAGGCGCCGTAGGACTCCTTGCCACTGGTGCTGTCGCGGAACGACAGGAACACTCCCCCGCCGTATCCCTCGAGCCAGTACAGCGACAGGGACTGCGCCTCGCCGCCGAGCTCGAACCGCGCCCGCCCGAACCGAGTGGCCTCGAACCTCCCCTCGGCGCTCCCCTCGATCACCACGGTCTCCGCGTCCGCCGGCTCGACCTCACCGAGGACCCGAAGCGTCGGGTCGTGCTCGAAATACACCGGTCCCGGATGACCCTTCCGCTCACCCGGCGGCACGGGAGATTGCGGGTGCGAGGTGAAGAGCTCGTGGCGAACCCGTCGCCAGGTCTCCCAGGCCGCGCGAGGATCGTTCGAGCTCCGGATGGTCTCGTAGACCGCGAACACCCGGCGCTTCCAGCCCAGAAGGTCGAAGACGTCGGTCGGCGCTCGGGCGGTCTCCACTCCCGTCAGGACGAGTCCGGATCGCGGCCGGCCTCGGCTCCCAGCGGGACCCGGTCCTCGTCTCCTGGAACTGCCGGGCTCTCCTCCCCCTCCGACGGTTGTCCCTCGCCCTTCTTCGGGTTCTTGATCCCCACCCCGTTCACCACCGATCCCGCCACCATCAGCCCGGCGGCCACCAGCACGGCCAGGTGGAACGCCCCCGTGGAAGCGTCCCGCGCGGCGGCCACGACGGCCGGATCGGCTCCCTCCTCGGGTGGATTCAACGGGGCCACCTGCCCCCGGAACGCCGAGGACGAGGTGTCCACGCCAGGAACTCGCTCCTCAATTGAGCCATAGAAGCTGGACACCACGGCCACGAAGATCAGCGCCGTAACCAACGGAGCTCCCACCCGGGAGATGGCGTTGTTGATCGCCGAGGCCACGCCGGCGTTGTGCTTGGGCACGGAGGTCATCAGGGCGGTGGTCAGCGGAGCCACCATCATGCTTAGACCCGCCCCGAAGATCAGCAACGACGGCAGGAGGTCGACGAAGTAGTCACCCGGCGGGAGGATGCTCTCCCCCGTGCTCGTGCCAAGGACCCACGCCTCGCTGCCGGCGGGAAAGCGGACCAGGTAGAGGAGTCCAACGGCCATGATCGCCGGGCCGGCGGCCATGAACAATCGCGGCCCGTACCTCGCCGCCAACTTCCCGAATCGCGTGGAGAGCAGCACCAGGAACAGGGTGGCGGGGAGTCCGGCGATCCCTGCGGCCGGCTCGTTGTAGCCCAGGGTCCCGATGAGGAACAGTCCCTGGAAGCTGAGGAATACATACAGGGCTCCGTAGATCACGAACGTGGAGATGTTGGTGACGGTGAAGTTCCGCGACCGGAACATGGAGGGCGGGACCAGCGGGTGCGGCCGCTTGATCATCAGGATCGGGAACACCACCAGCGCCACCGCGCCGACGATCAGGGAGATGTACGCCTCGATGCCCTGCCACTCCGTCTGTTCCCCCCGGATCGTTCCGAACGCCAGGCCGCCCACGGCAAGGACCACCACCAGCGAGCCGAGCCAATCGAAGTGTCCGGACGCCTGCTCGTCGCGGGTCTCGGGCACGCCCTTTCGTGTCGCGTACAGCGCGAGCAGCAGGAACGGCACGTTGATGAAGAACGCTGCCCGCCAGGAGATGGAGTTCACCAGGACCCCGCCGATGAACGGGCCCAGGATCGTGGTGGC
>DAITPV010000095.1:0-7344 GCA_036833435.1 Actinomycetota bacterium
GCAACGAACGCCCCACGCACTCCGCTTCCTCCCAAACTCGGACCCGTCCGACGATCTCGTCGGCGTGACGGAGGTCGGGCCGGAGAGCCTCGGGGATCCCCAGGTTGGCGGTGACCACCCGGGCGATGTCGTTGGCGGCATCGCCGATCTGCTCGATGGACCCCGCGATGTGCAGGACGCCGCCCATGGCCTCGGCGTCCTCCGGGCTCCTGGCGGCGAGCATGGAGATCCGCCGGAGGTCCCCGAGATACCCGTCCATGATGTCCTCGAGGCGGCCGACCTCTTCCGCGAGGTCCTCGTCGTTGAAGAAGAGCGCGGCATAGGCCAGGTCGACCATGAGCTCGGAGGTGTCCTTGGCCTCCGCCAGGAGGTCCTTGACGGTTCGGGGGCGATCTTCACCCATGCAGGTTCACCTCGGAGTATAGCCAGCGGCCACGGAGGGTCACGAGCCGACCCCCACCACGGACAGCGCGATCATCAGGGCGAGCACCCCGATGAAGTCCATGGAGCTGGTGATCATGGGGATCCCGTGGTTGTCGGGGTCCAGCCCCAGGCGATAGGTGGCCACCGCCGAGTAGTACGCCACGACCACGCAAAGCACGGTGGCGATGAGCCCGGCCAGCATGGTGGCCGCCACCACCGTGAGCGGCCCGGGGCTGGCCAGGCCGATCAGCGCGGCGGTGACGTCCGCCGCCACGCCGGTCAGGAAGAAGGTGATCGCCGCGAACAGGAAGATGAGGGTGGCGTCCAGCCAGGCGACGGCCTCCGGGCGTCCGCGGGGGGAGATCACCCCGAGGTGGAGCTTCGAGGCCAGCCGGGAGGACAGGATGCCTCCCAGAGCGCCGGCGCTCTCCAGGAACGGTGGGATCAGAACCAGCAGGGCGGGATAGACCAGGAACCGCTGGAGGCGGGTCTCCACGACCAGACCGGCCAGGATGTCTACGGCGCCTGCCAGGGCCAGGATCGGGATGCTCTCCCGCACGATCTGGCGCGTGAGGGGAAGGTTCGTCAGCAGGCTCCGGATCAGGAGAAACAACGTCAGAACGACGGCGATGACGGCGATCGTGAGCGTCACGAACCGGATCCCCACCAGGAAGGTGGCCAGGAACAGCGCGGGGATGGTGACCATGTCGCCGGACGCGGTGATGAGCGGAGCCGCCACGCTGTCCAGGTCCCAGCCCCGCCGGTAGGCCACCCGCGACAGCACGACGGTGAAGGCGCCCACCACCACGCTGGACAGGACCCCGCCGAGCACGGAGATGACCATGAAGTCGATCGCCGAGATGCTGGTGACCCCGAAGGCCAGCGACATGGTCCGTGCCAGGATCCCGAGCAGAAGGGACACCACGAAGGTCAGGACCGTGACGGCGTAGACGTTCTGGTACAGGATCCCCCCGCGCTCCCGGGTGGGCGCGTACAGGCCGGTGTGGATGCTGGTACCGAGCCGGGAGCCCAATGCTCCGAAGATGTTGCCGCGCATCCCGATCGCCGCGGGAAGCATGACCATGAGGCCGGGGAGGGCCTCGAGCGTGCCGGTTATCGAGCCGAGGGCGATCCCTGCGACCAGGCTCCCCAGGCTGGAGATGACCAGCGCAACGAACCCCTGGGCGATGGTGCGTCGTTCGGCCCGCCAATGCGCGAAGATGCGTCCGAACCCACGTCGCATCTTGATCCCCTCGCCATCGGTCGACTCCTCCGGGGTGAACCCGGGGCAGTATCCCCCGTGAGCAACGAGCGCTCAACTAGGCGACTACGAGGCGCTCGATCTCTCCGGCCAGGGCGAAGTCCTTGTCGGTCACGGCGTCGGCGCTCCAGGTGTGCAGACCGATCCGCACCCGGTTGTGGTGGTTCTCCACATCGGGGTGGTGGTTCAGTCGCTCGGCGGGCTCCACGATCCGCTGGAGGAACGCGATGGCCTCGGGGAAACCGGCGAACTTGAACCACTTGTAGATCTCGCCGCCCTCGTGCTTCCAGCCAGGCAGCTCTTCGAGTCGCCGGGCGATCTCCTCTTCCGAGAGGGGCGCTGGTTTCTCCGTCACCCCTCCTAGCAGCTGAACTTCCGCTTGGCCTCGATCTGCCCCTCGAACCCCACGGTGACCCTGCATTTGGTGGAGTCAGAGGGGACCTTGATCTTGGCCTTGAACGCGCTCTGTGCGTCCAGGGTGTCCTTGTCCTTCCCGGCCTTCTGGAGCGGCGACCCGTTGGCGAACAGAGTGACCTTGACTTGCTCACCCGGGGCCGGGGGGTCGATGCGGCCGGTGATCACGGCCTTGTTGCCCGGCGTCTTGGTCTTCAGGCCCTGGACGCTGGTGCCGGCACCACCGCCACCGCCCCCACCGCCACCGCCACCACCGGTCCCGGGCTGGCAGGTCATGTTGGCGGACGAGAGCGAGCCATTGGCCTCCGGCGAGGGGGTTTCCGCTTCGAAGTCGGCCTGACTGTTATTGGTGTCGTCCGCGTTCTCGAGGCTCCCGCTGGCCCCCCCGGACACGTTGCGGTCGATCGACTGGCCCGAGGGGATCCCGGGCGACGGGAAGGGAGGAGCGGCCGGCGATGTCGTCGACCCGGCGAAGCTTCCCCAGGAGACGCAGTCGATATTCTCGAAGCACACTGCCCCACCGGCTCCCGAGAGCAGCGGCGGGATGATGAAGTCGGGGGTCACCATCGAGAAATCTGAGGCCGCCTGGGTTGTGGCGAACAGGATGTGGGACTGGTCCGCTCCGACGTTCACGCTGTTGGGGATGGTGCAGTCCATGACGGATCCCGTGGCGTCGTAGAGCTTGAGGATGTGGTTCGCGATGAAGTTCTGGTTGGCGTCGTACATCTGGAGCTCGACGTAGTCGGAGTTCGCGTTGGCGCCGCCTGCGAACACCTCCCGGACTTTCATCATGTGGAAACTGGCCTCTGCGGCCGGGGTCCACATGGGGATCGTCCCGGAGATGACGGCGGCCAACAGCAGCACCCGCAGGGACCGTCGGGCGTGTCGCATGGCGTCCCCTCCTCAGTGGTCGACGGACCTACCCGCAGGGATTCGTCGCTCGACGTGGCTGGGTTCAGCCTAGCCGGTGGCCGCGGCCAGGGCCTTCTCCATGATCTCCAGGCCCTCGTCCACCAGGTGGTCCTCGATCGTGAGTGGAGGGAGCAGCCGGACGACGTTGTCGTACGTCCCGGCCTTCATGACGATCAGGCCCTGCCGGTAGCACTCCTCGATCACCCGGGCGGCCGCCTTGGGCGCCGGTTCCTTCGTGGCTCGGTCGCTGACCAGCTCCATGGCCACCATGGGCCCCTTCCCCCGGACGTCGCCCACCAGCTCGTGGCGATCGCGGAAGCCGGTGAGGCCCTCCATGAGCTGGGTCCCCAGCCGCACGGCCCGATCCAGCAGTCCATCCCGCTCGATGGTGTCGATCACCTCGAGCGCCGCGGCGCAGGCCAGGGGGTTCCCGCCGAACGTCCCTCCCAGGCCACCGACATGGACGGCATCCATGAGCTCGGCCCGAGCGGTCACCCCACCGATCGGCATCCCGCCGCCCAACGCCTTGGCGGTGGCCACGATGTCTGGCTCCAGCCCGAAGTGCTCAGCGCCGAACCATGTCCCCGTCCTCCCGAACCCGGTCTGGACCTCGTCGGCCACGAACAGGATCCCGTTGGCCCGGCAGAACTCCGCCACCCGCGGCAGGAACTCGGGAGCGGGAACCACGAACCCGCCTTCGCCCTGGACGGGCTCCGCGATCACGCAGGCGATGCTCTCGGGTCCGATGTGCTTCTCCATCTCCCCGATGACCATGTCCGCGCAGGCCGGGCCGCAGCGCTCGGGGGGCTGGCCGGTGGCGCAGCGGTACGGATACGAGAACGGCAATCGGTACACCTCCGGGGCGAAGGGTCCGAAGCCCACCTTGTACGGCATGACCTTGGCCGTGAGCGACATGGCCATAAGCGTCCGGCCGTGGAACGCATGGTCGAAGGTGACCACCGCGGATCGTCCGGTGACGTAGCGAGCCAACTTGACCGCGTTCTCCACGGCCTCCGCCCCAGAGTTGACCAGCAGGGTGCGCTTTTCATGATCGCCGGGGGTCAGGTCGTTGAGCCGCTCCGCCAGGGCCACGTACGGCTCGTTCATGGTCACGTGGAAGCAGGTGTGGGTGAACCGCTCGGCCTGGTCCTTCAGGGCCTGCACCACGGCCGGCGCCGCGTTGCCCACATTGAGCACTGCCAGACCGGCGCCGAAGTCGATCAGCCGGTTCCCGTCGACGTCCTCGACGATGGCGCCGGAGGCTCGCTCCACGAAGATCGGGACGGTGTTGAACACCGCCTTGGGTACCGCCCGTTCGCGGCGGCCCATGAGCTCTCGCGACCGGGGACCGGGGACGTCCCCCACCAGCCGGCGTTCCTGAGGCAGGTCCACGAGCCAAGTCTCGGCATCGCTTCGCGGTCCGGGGATGCCGCCGCCGCTGAAAGGCCGGCGGGGCCTTGTACGGTCCGGCCCACCCCGCCCGTTCCCCGGGCGCTTTGTACGAACCGTACAATCCGGATGTGACGGTTCGCGTGGAGGAGATCCTCCGGCTGCCGGGCCTGGCGCTGAAGCTGGTGGGGGGCGCCGAGGGGGCCACGCGGACCATCCGCTGGGTCCACGTCAGTGAGCTCGAAGATCCCACGCCGTGGCTGAAGGGCGGTGAGCTGATCCTCACCACGGGGATGGGACTGGAGCGCTCACCCGCCCGACAGCGAGCCTACGTTGAGCGGTTGGCCTCGGCGTCGCTGGCCGGTCTGGGGTTCGGCCTGGGGTTCTCCTACGCCCGGGTGCCCAAGGCGGTCATCCAGGCCGCCGATCGATTGGGATTCCCGGTCTTCGAGGTGCCCTATCCGGTGCCGTTCATCGCCATCACCGAAGCGGTGTTCACTCGCGTGGGCGCCGAGCAGTTCGACGTGCTCCAGCGTTCCCTCGAGGCCCAGAACGCCCTCACCCGGGCGGTGCTGGAAGGCCATGGGGTGGAGGGGATCACGGAATCGCTGGCGGGATCGCTCTCCGGATGGGCCGTGGTTCTTGACCTTCACGGACTGCCGCTGGCCGCGTCGCCCAAGGGCGCCAAGACCCGGGCGCCGCGGCTATGGGATGAGCTCCGGGAGTCCAGACCCGAGGACCCGGGGTTCAGCGTGTCCCTCCTCGATCGGGGCGATCACATCTCGGTGCAACCGGTGGGGCCTCGGGGTCGGGTGGAGGCGTTCCTCGCGGTGGGCAAGAAGGAGGCGCTCGGCCAGTTCGACCGCATCGTGGCCAGTCACGCCCTGTCCCTCCTGGCCATCGAGCTCGACAAGTCGCGGGCGGTGGCGGAGGCGGAACGACGGCTGCAGGGCGACTTCCTCGAGGCCCTGGCCCAGGGCGGGCTCTCGGCCCGGGAGACGGCTCGCGGGCTCCGCCGGGTCGGCCTGCCGGGCGACGGCGAGGTCGAGGTGGTCGCTCTCGAGTCCGAGGTCCCGGTCACCGACCTCACCTGGGCCGTGGAGGACGCGTTGTCCCGGCGGGAAGGGGGGTTCCTCACCGCCCCTCGCGAGGAGGTCCTGTACGTCCTGCTCAATGCCGATGGCTTGGTAGAGGACCTGCGCCGGGAGGTGAGCGAGCGGCTGGGAGCCGAGGTCGTGGCGGGAACCGGGAGCCCGGTGCTTCCTGCCGACACGGGACGGAGCCTTCGGGAGGCCCGGTACGCCCTCCAGATCTGCCGGGTGGAGGGGAGGGCCGCGGCGGACTTCGCCTCGCTGGGGACCTACCGGCTCCTGTTGACCCTTCAGGAGCCCGATGCCCTCCGAGCGTTCGCCGACTCGGTCCTGGCGCAGCTCGACCGGTACGACCGGGAGCACGACGGTGACCTGGTCGACTCGCTCCGCGCGTTCCTGGATCACAACGCTCGGTGGGAGCCCGCCGCGGCGGAGCTATTCATCCACCGGCACACGCTTCGGTACCGGATGCGGAAGGTCGAGGAGCTCACCGGGCGAGACCTGGCCTCGCCCCACGACCGGATGGAGTTCTGGCTGGCCATCCGGGCCCGGGACCTGCTGCTTCGACCGACGGGAGCCGGCTGAGCGCATGGTCACCGCTTGGCCCGTTCGTACAAGGCCACCGAGGCCCTTGATACCTTCCGCCGCTCCGTGGCTTGGGCTGCCTCTGGTACCAACGGTCTATCTCGGGAGCGTCGAAGGACGGGAGGGAGGAATTCGGCCTGCCGGTAGAGGAAACGGTGGAGCATGCCCGCGTTCGGCCGGGGATGAGGGGCGTGGCGGACGCTGATGCTTCGGCGAACGGCGCCGCCGTGCGGTTCGACGGCGTCACCAAGCGGTTCGGCAACGTCCTGGCGGTGGCGGGGGTCGATCTCGAGGTCACCCAGGGGGAGTTCTTCTCGGTCCTTGGTCCCTCGGGATCCGGGAAGACCACGTGCCTCCGGATGATCGCCGGCTTCGAGTCTCCCACGGAGGGGCGGGTGTTCCTGCAGGGGACCGACGTCACCGATCTGCCTCCGTACCAGCGCGACGTCAACACGGTGTTCCAGGACTACGCGCTGTTCCCGCACATGACCGTGGGGCAGAACGTGGAGTACGGCCTCAT
This sequence comes from Actinomycetota bacterium, assembly GCA_036833435.1. Taxonomy (GTDB): domain Bacteria; phylum Actinomycetota; class UBA4738; order UBA4738; family CALAEC01; genus DAITPV01. The sequence continues at coordinate 6,596 of DAITPV010000095.1, forward strand.
GGTCCGGAAGACGTCGCAGACTCAACGTCGCGAGCGGGCCACCGAGGCCCTTCGGATGGTCCGGCTGGACGGGTTCGATTCGCGGAAGCCGGCGCAGCTCTCGGGCGGGCAGCGCCAACGGGTGGCCCTGGCCAGAGCCCTAGTCAACGAGCCCGGCGTGCTCCTTCTGGACGAGCCCCTTGGGGCCCTCGACCTCAAGCTCCGCCAGCAGATGCAGACCGAGCTCAAGTCGATCCAGCAGCGGGTCGGTCTGACGTTTATCTACGTCACCCACGATCAGGAGGAAGCGCTGAACATGAGCGACCGCCTGGCGGTCATGAACCAGGGCCTGGTGGAGCAGGTGGGGACCCCGGCCGAGGTGTACGAACGCCCCGCCACGGGCTTCGTGGCGGGGTTCGTGGGGGTCTCGAACATCCTCGAGGGCGGGGCGGCGGCCGCGGTTTCCGGCGAGGATCGGGCATTCACGATCCGACCGGAGAAGATCCGGATCGTCGAGGCCGACCAACAGGCCGCTCCGTCCGAGTGTGTGGCCGCCGGCGTGGTTCGCGAGGTGAGCTACCTGGGTGCCAGCACTCGGTACACCGTGGAGCTGGATGAGGGGGGCACGCTGGTGGTGCTGGAGCAGAACGTGGCGACTTCTTCCATGCAGGCCCTCGAGGTCAAGGGGAAGCGGGTTCGCCTGATCTGGGAACGCCAGTTCAATCGCCCGGTCGAGGGGGCCGGGGACGCGAGTGGGTCCGGGGACCTGG
>DAITPV010000096.1:0-7319 GCA_036833435.1 Actinomycetota bacterium
GGGCCACGATTCCGGCTCCTGTTCGGCGAAACGGCCGCGGGCGAGTCCGAGGTTCTCACGCCGCCGGGGGACCTCTTCATCCCCACGCCGGCGATCGCCGAGGACATCTTCGGATGGGGCGTCATCTATGCGCTCCATGCGCGCACATGCATCGAACGCGGCCGTGTCTGGCAAGCCGAGCATTACGTCGGCGCCGCGCGAGACCATGCGATTTCGCTTGCCTGCCTCCGCCAGGGGCTGCCACCCGTGCAGGCGCGAGGCTACGATGACCTTCCCGCTGAGATCCTTGGACGACTGGAGGATGCGCACATCGGCGCGATCGAACCTGGGGCGCTCCGAGCAGCCCTCGCCGCCTCGGTTCTCGCGCTCATGCACGAGGGCGCGGAGGCGCGCCTCCCGCACGCTCAGGTGGTCACGGAGCGCCTCGGTTGGGCCAGTCCGGAGGTGTCAACTTGACTGAACGGGAGATCCTGAGTCTCGAGCCGATCGCCGACGTCCCCGAAGTCGGGAGGTGGCTCTCGGCGATGGAGGACTCGCGCCGCGACACGCTGAAGGAGCTGAAGGATGTCCCCGACGAAGCGCTCGATTGGGAGCCAGACGTGCGGACGAACACGATGGGGACGCTGCTCTACCACATCGCCCTCGTCGAGGATGACTGGCTCTTCGCGGACACGCTCGAGGACCCGAACCATCCCGCTCGTCGGACCGACCTGTTCCCGTATCCGGACCGCGTGGAGGGCGACCGCCTGTCGCCGGTTACCGGGTTCACGCTGGCGCAGCACCTCGAGCGGCTGGCGATCGTCCGCGACATCCTGATCGGCTTCTTCAAGCCGATGTCGCTGGAAGACTTCCACCGGCTTCGCAGGCACGAGGAGTACGAGGTCTCCCCGGCGTGGGTGCTGCATCACTTGCTGCAGCATGAGGCGGAGCACCGATCACACGTCGCATGGGTCCGTGATGCTTGGCGCCGCTTCAAGGGCCAGGCGTCGAGCGTTCCCACAGGTCCCAGCGTTTGACCACCCGCATCCCAACCCGCTCGTAGAGGGCCGTTGCCCCGGTCGCATTCTCCGAATCGACGTTCAGGAGCGCCCTCCGGAGCCCGCGACCGGCGAACGTCGCGAATGCGTGGCGCAGAAGTGCCGCCCCGATCCCGCGACCTCGTGAGTTGGCCAGGACCCCGAGCTGATTCACCCAACCCCGCTCGCTCTGGACGAGCGCGGTGAGGGTGGCAACCGGCTGGCCCTTTTCTTTGGCCAGCAACCACAAGGACGGGTCGAAGCTCGGGCTCCCCGTCTCGTTCCGGGTCCACCGATCGAACGGCTCGGGATGGTGGTCCCAGTGGTCGGCGAACGTCTCGTTGAGGAGCGAGTGGACCGCAGGGAGTTCGCCGGGGATGTCGATTCCAGTGATCTCGATCCCCTTCGGCACCGGCCCCGGCTCGATCGGTCCTTTGAGGCCGATCTCCATATGCCAGAAGTGCCGGACGGGGCCAAGGCCTCGGGCCGCGAGCATGTCCGCCACGGCACGGTCGCTCGCGTTGATGGCGTGGCGGAATCGTGATGACGGAAGCCCGGCCACGTGCTCGGCGCCCCGCTCCTCGATGCGATCCAGCAGCGGCGAGCCCACTCCCTTCCCCCGGTGTTCGGGATGGACGACGCCCCAGGAGTCAACGATTCCGGGCTGCTCGTGTACGGCTTGCCCGTACCCGATGATGATCCCGCTCCTGTCGACCACCACCCATGCATCGGTGGCCAGGTCGAAGTCCGTGCGGCTCCACTCGTCGCGGAGGAAGTCCGCGTCGAGGAGGACGATCTTCCCGGTGTCGTCGATCTCGTCGGCGATGAGCACCTCGGCCACCGCCTCGAGTTCGTCCGGCGTCGGCGTGCGGAGCTCGTAGCCGGCAGGGAGATCCATGAGGCGAGCGTACCCCGCGGCTTCAGGGTCGCGGCGAATCAGCTGAACGTGATGCGGTGATCGGCGCCTTCCGGAACGGCCACCACGGCTGTGCCGTTGCGCGTGCCCGTGGCTACGCGCACGCCGTCGAGAAACACTCGCTGACCGCGACCGAGCCCCGTGAGGGTCAAGGAGGCGGGGCCGTCCGTGCTTACCGAGACCATGGCACCTTCCGACGGAACGATCCCCGCGCCTGCCAGACGGAGAGTCATGGCCCCGACGTCGGTCAGGGTCAGCTCAACTCGCTGCTCCGCCGGTGGGACCTTGCCCAGGTCCCACGTCAGTTCCTCCCGGATGGCGGGCGACGGTTGGGCGCCGGGCCGCGGGGAGGTGGTGACAATGGGTGTCACCGCCGGCTCCGGACGGGCCAGCGAGACCGCGTCGATGGTTGCCGAGGCGGCCGCACCACTGATCACCGGATCCCGGACCCACCACGCGCCTCCCGGCGCGATCCCGTACTCGGTGTTGACGCCCTCGACGTCACCGGCGACCCACCGATAGGTGATCCGTCCGGGGTCCTGCTTGCGGGAGCCCTGGGCCTTGACCCAGTCGGCCACGTCCCCGTATCCGTCCTTGAGCTGGACGGCCACGTGATCCTCGGCCGGGTACTGGTCGAACACGTACCGGTAGCCCAGAGACTGGAGCCGGTCCACGGTCTCACGCACCCCAGGGAATGGGACCAGCTGGTCCAGGGCGCCGTGGAAGTGATAGATGGGCTGCCACCGGGCGTTCTCGATCCGAGAGACGTCGGTGGTCGCGGTCCCCGACAGGATGTAGGTGGCGGCGAACAGGTGAGGGTGGTTGAGCAGGATGTGGTACGACCCGAACCCGCCCATCGAAACGCCGCCCAGGATCGTGGTCTCGGGCTCCAGCCGATACGCGGCAGCCACCCGGTTCCACACCTCCCAGAAGTCCAGCTCCATCTGGCCCCGCCAGCCTCCGCTGGGACCGCGGCCGAGCGGGCTGACGCAGATCGAGGATCGCTCCTCGCACAGCTCTTGGAGGAAGTTCGGAGCCACGGTGGGGGACGTGTTGTGGTTCGAGAAGGCGCCGTGCAGGTACCACGTCAGCCCGGCTGCATCGGCCGAGCCGGGGTCGTAGTCGCTGGGAACGTAGGCCATGTACGGCTGGACCCGTCCTCGGTATGTGGGCGTGGCGCCGTTGACGATCCCCTGACCGAACTCCTGGGATGACACGTACCATCGGTTCACGAGCCCCGTGACCAGAGGTTCGGGTTCGGTGTCCTTCGCCGTGACCCGGCCCCAGTCCAGCTCGGTGGCGAACGCGCTGACGTCGCCACCCGAGGCAAGGGCCGTGGCCTGCGTGGTGTCGAACCACATGTTGCGGAACCGAGGCTCGTCCTCGTCGTAGGTGCGGAACGTCACGTTGTACACGTTGGGCTGACCGGGAGCGGCGCCGTGGCTCGGGGTCAACGGGAGGAATCCGTCCCCGGTTTCGTTCGCCAGTCCGGCGCCCAGGCGCACCGTCCAGTCACCGAGGGGAGGAAGCGCGGCCTGAGGGATGCGAACGAGGAACGATCGAGCCCGAGCGTCGGCGAGATGCGTGCCGCCGACATCCTCGACCGCGGTGCGAGTGCCGGTGGCGGCGTCGATGATCCAGGCGCCGGTGCCGGAGACCAGGATGACGCGGTCGATCCCCGGCGAGGAGATCCCGGCGTTGGCCGGCCACGTGGTGGCCCCGGTGGACGGGTCCGCATCGGTGTCCAGGGCGAACGCCGCGATGGGGATACGGACGTCCACCAACGTTCCCCAGTCGACCCGCCACCACGTCTGCGACCGCCGGCGGCCCACGGCGGCCCGGAAGATGTCGGCCCCGTTCCCGGCCTGCTCGGGCTCCGGGTACACGTAGGTCCCCACGCTCGGAGCGCCCACCGACTCGTTCATGGCCGTCGAGGGGATCCCGACTGCGCCGTTGTCGTCGTACAGGAAGTCACTCCAGAAGAACGCCCCGCACGCGTACCGGCCGGTGCCCGACGTCCGAGGGAACCCGTCGCCGAAGGGCCACCCGCGAGGATCGGGGAGGGCAGGCTCGGGGCGGTACAGCGCCGGCGGCCCATCGGCCGGGAGGTCTCGGGGGACGGCCTTCGACGTCCGATCGCAGGACGGATCGGGAGCTCCGGCGGGCGCCTCGGAGCTCGCCACCGAAGAGGGGACCACGGTTGCCAGGGAGACGGCGAGCGCCAGCCCGTACCTTCCCGCCCTGGTCATGCGTACTAGTTCGAGCCGGGAGCGGTGAACCCCTTCAGAGGGAGGTCAGACGGCGGCAGGCTCGCTGGGCTCGCCGCGTTCGGGAAACTCGGTGGACTCCACGACCTTCCGGACGGCGCTCACCAGCTGCTTGAAGTTGAACGGCTTGGTCACGTATCCCGCCACGCTGTAGTTGGCGGCCCGGTCCTTGCTTGCCTTGGCCTCGAGGGCCGAGACCACGATCACCGGGGGCCGGTCCACCCGGTCGCCCAGGGCCTCCAGGACGCCCCATCCATCGAGGATCGGCATCATCAGGTCCAGAAGGACCAGGTCTGGTTTCCGGCCGGCGATCCGCTCGAGGGCGATCCGTCCGTTCAGGGCCTCCTCGGTGTCGAATCCGGCCGCCCGGAGGCTGGTCCGGAGCAGGAACAGGATGTCCGGGTTGTCGTCAACGATGAGGATGAGGGGCTGCTCGGTCACGTCTCTCCTCTCACGGCGGGCCGTTCGGGGGGTAACAGCTCCCGCCTATCGCAAATATCGGCCGCTCCGAGGAGGCCTTGAGTTTCCGAGCGGAGGCCCTTCCCTTGCCAGCCTGAGAGGCCTTCCGTACGCTGCGGGAATGACGGATCCGTACCGTCCCCAGGACATCGAGCCGAAGTGGGTCTCCCGCTGGGAGCAGGAAAATCTGTACGCGGCCGGGGGACCGGACGATCCCCGCCCCCGGTTCTACTCGCTGGACATGTTCCCGTACCCCTCGGGGGACCTGCACATGGGCCATGCGGAGGCGTTTGCCCTCGGTGACGTGATCCCCCGGTTCCGGTGGATGCAGGGCTACAACGTCCTTCATCCCATCGGCTGGGACGCCTTCGGCCTGCCGGCCGAGAACGCGGCGATCCAGCGAGGGATCCATCCCAAGGAGTGGACCTACACGAACATCGAGGTGCAAGCCGCCTCGTTCCGCCGGTACGGGGTCTCCTTCGACTGGTCCACTCGGCTGCACACCAGTGACCCCGAGTTCTACCGGTGGACCCAGTGGCTGTTCCTGAAGTTCTTTGAGCTCGGCCTGGCGTACCGGAAGAGGGCCCCGGCCAACTGGTGCCCCAAGGATCAGACCGTCCTGGCCAACGAGCAGGTGGTGGCGGGAGCCTGCGAGCGTTGCGGCACCCCCGTGGTCCGCAAGGACCTCACCCAGTGGTTCTTCAAGATCACGTCGTACGCGCAGGCGCTGCTCGACGACATGGAGCAGCTCACCGGTTGGTCTGACCGGGTCCTGAACATGCAGCGGAACTGGATCGGCCGATCCGAGGGCGCCGACGTGGAGTTCGAGATCGCGGAGACCGGGGAGCGGGTGACGGTGTTCACCACTCGCCCCGACACGCTGTGGGGCGTGACGTTCTTCGTGTTCGCTCCCGAGCACCCCATGGTGCCCAAGCTCGCGGAGCTGGGAGAGACCTCGAAGGAGGCCACGGAGATGCTCAACCGGCTGCAGGCCACACCGCTGACCAGCCGGGAGCAGGCCGAGAGCCGCGAGGGGATCCCGCTGGGCGTCCACGCCATCAACCCGGTCAACGGCGAGAAGGTTTCGTGCTTCGTGGCCCCGTACGTGCTGATGGAATACGGAACGGGCGCGGTGATGGGCGTGCCCGCGCACGATCAACGGGACTTCGAGTTCGCCCGGGCGCACGGGCTGGAGATCCGTGTGGTCATCGCTCCCGAGGGACAGGACGTCGACGCGGACTCCATGACCGAGGCGTGGCCCCACGAGGGCGTGATGGTGCACTCGGGCCCGTTCGACGGGACGCCGTCCCCGGACAGCATCGAAGCGGTCACCCGGTGGCTGGAGGACCAGGGGAAGGGACGGCACGCTATCACCTACCGGCTACGCGACTGGCTGATCTCCCGGCAGCGGTACTGGGGCTGTCCGATCCCCATCGTCCACTGTCCCGACTGCGGTGAGGTGCCGGTGCCCGAGAAGGACCTCCCCGTCGAGCTCCCCGAGGATGTGGACTTCTCGCCCACCGGGATCAGCCCGCTGGCCAAGCACGAGATGTTCGTGAACGTGGACTGCCCCAACTGCGGGAAGCCGGCCAAACGAGAGACCGACACCATGGACACGTTCGTCGACTCGTCCTGGTACTTCTTCCGGTACCTGTCTCCCCGGGACGAGACACAGGCGTTCGACACCGAGGAAGTGAAGCGGTGGATGCCGGTGGACCAGTACGTCGGGGGGATCGAGCACGCCATCCTCCACCTCATGTACTGTCGGTTCTTCACCAAGGCCCTCAACGACATGGGGCTGGTCGGGTTCCGCGAGCCGTTCCCCCGGTTGCTGAATCAGGGGATGGTGATCATGGGCGGCGCGGCGATGAGCAAGAGCAAGGGGAACATCGTCGAGCCGATGCCGCTGGTCGAAGAGTGGGGAGCCGACACCATCCGGCTCACGATGCTGTTCGCCAACCGGGCCGAGGACGACATCGACTGGGCCGACGTCTCTCCCGAGGGCGTCAGCGACTGGCTCCGCCGAGTATGGCGGGCGGTCCACGAAGGGGTTGGCCGAGAGGGCTCCGACCCACAGGACCTTCGGAAGCTCACCCACCGGACGATCAAGCGGGTCACCGAGCTGTTCGAGAAGTATCGGTTCAACGTGGCCGTGGCGGAGCTGATGAAGCTGACCAATGAGATCCGCCACGTGCTCGACGCCGGACAACCGGTGACGGAGGCGACCCGGTCGGTCGTGCTGCTCATGGCTCCGATGGCCCCGTTCATCGCCGAGGAGCTGTGGCGCGAAGTGCTGGGGGAGCCCGAGAGCGTCCATATGGCCTCGTGGCCCTCGTACGACGAGGAGCTGGCCCGGGAGGAGCGGGTGACCCTGATCATCCAGGTCGACGGCAAGGTCCGCGACCGCGTGGAGGTCTCGCCGGAGCTGTCGGAGGACGAGGCCGAGCGCCTGGCTCGGGAGTCGGAGAACGCCCGGCGAGCGTTGGGCGAACGCGAGGTGGTTCGCGTCGTTACCAGGCCGCCGAAGCTGGTGAACCTGGTCACCGGCTAGCCGCGGTGCTCGACGTCCGCGAGAAAGACGGACTGGTCCTGGTCTCGGTCCGCGTCCGCTCCCGGTCGCGTCCCGGCATCTCCCAGATCGACGATCCGGCCTGGAACACC
>DAITPV010000097.1:0-7318 GCA_036833435.1 Actinomycetota bacterium
ACCGCGTGGACCGCCGAGGTAGAGGGTGGCCCGGTGGCCGGGCCGGTGGTCGCCGGGGATGCCGTGGTCGTGTTGGGGAAGGAGACCGTGCTGGCGGTGGCTCCGGAGACGGGAGAGCGCCTGTGGGAGTGGCCCCGATCGCCAGGGCCGGCCGGCCCCGCCGCGATCTCGGGAGAGCTGGTGATCCACGCGTCAGGTACCGGGTCCACCGCCGCCCTGATCGCTCGGCGCCTGTCCGACGGCGGGGAGGTGTGGAGGGCCTTCGCCGGCTCGGCAGCCCCGGGAGGGATCACCGTGGCGGACGGCTCGGTGTACGCCGGAACCCGCCAGGGTCTGGTGCTGGCGCTCGATGCTGAGACGGGCGAGGAACGATGGCAGTTCGAGGCCGACGGGGCGGTGGAGACCGCTCCGGCGGTGAGCGAAGGGTTGGTCATGGTGGCATCGCAGAACCTGTCCTCCGGGCGGGCCACGGTGTACGCCCTGGATGCAGCCGCCGGAGCCGAGGAGGGCCCCGTGTGGCAGTTCACCCCCCAGCCGGTGCCGTCGGCGTTCCCGTCGTCCGTGTCGGTCGGCCAGGGGTTGGCGTACGTGGGAACCAGCGACGGAAGCGTATGGGGCCTCGACCTGGACTCCGGCGCCGAACGGTGGTCGACGGTGGTGCGGGACGTGTTCTCCTCTCGCCAGGTCCCCGTTGTCCTGGACGACGGGGTGGCCATCGCCGATCGGAGCCACCTGTACCGCTTCGACGCGTCGGGCGAGGAACGTTGGGTGTACCGGCTGGTCGATCTCCGTGAGCTGAGTCCCGGCCGCCGGAACAGCCTGGCCGCGTCGGCACCGGCCGTGTCGGGCGACGTGGTGCTGATCGGCGACACCACGGGGCTGCTGTCGGCGATCGATGTGGAGTCTGCCCGGCGGGTGTGGCGCGCGGATCTGGGGCCGGGTCCCATCGGTGCGGTTGCCGCATCCGAGGACCGGATCTACGCGGTCTCCCAGGGAGCGGCGGGGGCCCTGGTCGCTTTGGAGAACAACCCCGACGGCACGCTTCTCGACGAGGTGTCGCCCACCGTGCTGTCCCCCGGGCGAGCTCTGCTCAACTACGCGCTGGCGTTCGTGGGGATCGGCGCGGTGATCGTGGGCCTGTTCCGATACCTGTTGCGGGGGCGTGACCGAGAGGCGAGCTCATGAGCAAGAAGCGCAACCGTCGTCGGGGGAGCTCAGGGAGCGGCCGGCCGTCCGAGCCGGCGGCCTCCACAACGCCAGCGACGTCGGGGAACGGCGATCCGACCCCCGCGACGAAAGCGGATGAGGAGCCGCCCCGCCCCCGAGGTCTGTTCGGGACGGGAGCGCCGTCGCCGTACCCGAAGTTCGGCATCTCCATGGCCGCCGGCATGCGGGCTGTGGGAGGCTCGCCCCTGATCCTGGGGCTGTCGTTCGGGTTCCTCCTGTTGACCTGGGCGCTGTTCGTCGCGCTGGGCGTGGACGTCACCCCTCGTCTCCTGGGCATCCTGTTGGCCCTGTCTCCGGCGAACCTGTTCTCCGACGTCCCCGTGGCCTTCGGCGCCGGGTCCCCCGTGACAACCGTGGTGGCCGTGGCCGCCCTGAGCATCCTGCGGTCGCTGACCTGGGGGGTCCTGGGCCTCCTGATCGTCGATGAGCTGGGCGGGGGGCCCGCGGACCTGCGCTCCGCGCTGCGCCGCCTCCCCAAGGTGGCCGCGTCCCTCCTGGTCATCGACGTGATCGAGGTGGCCCTGGTGGTGGTCCTGCTTCAGGTCATCGTGCAGTTCCTCGGCCAGCTGGCCATCCTCGGCGTGCTGGTGTCCATCTACTTCCTGGTGATGGCCCCCGTGGTGGCGGTGACCGAGGGAGCCAGGGCCCAGGACGCCCTCCGCAAGGGGTTCCGGGCGGCTCGCCTTCCCGGAACCCGGCACGTGGCCATCGTGATGGCCTACTTCTTCTTCATCTTCTGGATCTCGGCGATCTCTCCGTTCCCGGTGTTCGCCCCGGCCACCCCCTCCGTGGTGGCATGGGCGTTCGCTCTGGTGACCACGTTCATCCACGTCGGGGTGTTCGCCGCCCTGATGTACCGGTGGATGGCCGTTCGGCACCTGGTCCCCGACCAGGCCGCGCAACCTCGCCGCTGAATCCCCCCTGCTACACTGAGTGAGCCGGCCCGAACAGGCCGAGCACACACACCCGGGGATCCGTCCTCCGGTCCCGCCCTGCGGGAAAGGACGGGAGTGATCCGGGTGGAGGAGAACAACCGGAAGGAGGAAGCATGGCGGTCACCACCCGCCGGCAGCTGCTCGAGGCCGGCGTCCACTTCGGTCACCAGACCCGGCGTTGGAACCCCAAGATGCGCCGGTACATCTACGGCGAGCGAAGCGGGATCTACATCGTCGACCTCGAGAAGACACTCCTTGGCCTGGAGCACGCCTACGAGTTCGTCCGCGACGTGTCCCGCGCGGGCGGGACCGTGCTCTTCGTGGGGACCAAGAAGCAGGCTCAGGACGTGGTGGCCGAGCACGCGGAGCGGGTGGGGATGCCCTACGTGAACACCCGCTGGCTCGGCGGCATGCTCACGAACTTCCAGACCATCTTCCGTCGTTTGCGCCGGCTGGTGGAGCTTCAGGAGATGCAGCGGTCGGGAGCGTTCGAGTTCCTGCCCAAGAAAGAAGTGCTCAAGCTGCGGCACGAGAAGGAGAAGCTCGAGCGCAACATGGGCGGGATCATGAACATGGAGCGGCTCCCGGCCGCAGTGTTCGTGATCGACACCCACAAGGAAAAGATCGCGGTCACCGAGGCCAACAAGCTGGGGATCCCGGTGGTAGCCATCGTGGACACCAACTGCGATCCGGACGAGGTGGACTACGTGATCCCCGGCAACGACGACGCGATCCGTTCGATCACCCTGGTGGCCTCGGTGATCGCCGACGGGATCCGCGAAGGACAGGCGCTGGCCGGTCGCGACCTGCAGCAGCGGACGGGTGTGGCAGAGCCGGAGGCCCCGGCGCCGCCCGCCGAGGTTGTGGCCGCGGAGCCATCGGGTGAGGCCGCGCTGCCAGCGGAGCCGGAGATTGCTCCGGAGCCGGAGATCGCACCCGAACCCGGGCAGGAGAAGGAAGGAGAAGCGTCCCCCGCGGGCTCCAGGTGAGGGGATAGGAGGTTGCGGTATGGGAGAATCCGGAAACATGGCCGTCCCAGCGGACCAGGTCAGACGCCTGCGGGAGCTCACGGGCGCCGGGATGATGGACTGCAAGCGGGCGCTCGAGGAAGCGGGCGGGGACCTGGACAAGGCCCGTGACCTGTTGCGCACCAAGGGGCTGGCCGACGCGGCGAAGCGAGCCGGCAAGGTCGCGCGTGAGGGTCTCGTCGACTCTTACATCCACCTCAACGGGAAGCTCGGCGTGCTCATCGAGGTGAACAGCGAGACGGACTTCGTGGCGAACACCGATGAGTTCCGGGCGATCGTTCACGACCTGGCGGTTCAGGTCGCGGCACACGACCCGTGGTGGATCACCCGCGAGGACGTTCCGCCCGAGGACGTCGAGCGGGAGCGCAAGCTGTACGAAGCCCAGGCTCGGGAGGAGGGCAAGCCGGACCAGGTCATCCCGAAGATCGTCGACGGGAAGATGGAGAAGAGCTTCTTCAAGGAACGGGTCCTGGTGGACCAGCCGTTCTTCAAGGATCAGGAAGGCGGCAAGACCGTGGGTGAGCTGATCGCTGAGCTCTCGGCCAAGGTCGGGGAGAAGATCGAGGTCCGACGGTTCGCGCGGTTCGTCCGCGGCGAGGACGGCTCGAGGAGCGAATGACGGCGGACACGGCCACCGGAGAAGCTGGAGGAGCGGACCCGGTGGCCCGTCCCCCGAGACCCTCGTTCGGCCGGGTGCTGTTGAAGCTGTCCGGCGATGCGTTCGCCCCTCCCGGCCGGGACTTCGGCATCTCGGAGGAAGCGGTGGAGCTCCTGGCCCGGCAGCTGGCCGAGGTGCGGGCCTCCGGCGTGGAGCCCGCCGTGGTGGTCGGGGGCGGCAACATCTTCCGGGGCCGGGACGCGCCGGCCATGGACCGGGCACGCGCCGACTACGTGGGGATGCTGGCCACGGTGATGAATGCCCTGGCGCTCCAGGACGCCCTGGAGCGGATCCGGGTGGTCACCAGGGTGCAGACGGCGATCCCCATGGCCCAGATCGCGGAGCCGTACATCCCCCGCAAGGCCATGCGTCACCTGGAGAAGGGGCGAGTGGTGATCTTCGCGGCGGGTCTGGGCCGGCCGTACTTCTCCACCGACAGCGCCGCCGCGCAGATCGCACTGGAGATCCACGCCGAGGCCATCCTCAAGGGCACCGGCGTCGACGGTGTGTACGACTCCGACCCGAAGCTGAACCCCGAGGCCGTGCGGTTCGACCACCTCGATTACTTCGAGGTCCTCAGCCGCGGGCTCGAGGTCATGGACGCCAGCGCCATTTCGCTCTGCAGGGAGAACGGCCTGCCGATCATCGTGTTCGACTTCCGTCAGGAGGGGAACATCCGCCGGGCCGTGCAGGGGGACCCCATCGGTACCCTGGTCCATTCGGGGGGCGGTCCGTGACGGCCGAGACGACCTTGAAGGACGCTGAGCACAAGATGAAGCGGGCGGTTGAAGTCACCAGCGAGGAGTTCGGCTCGGTGAGGACCGGCAGGGCCACGCCGGCGATCCTCAACCGGGTGATGGTCGAGTACTACGGGACCCAGACGCCGCTGAACCAGCTGGCGTCGTTCTCGGTCCCCGAGCCCAGACTCCTGGTGATCCAGCCGTTCGACAAGAACGCCATGGCGGCCATGGAGAAGGCCATCATGCAGTCCGACCTTGGCCTGACCCCGTCGAACGACGGTGTGGTGATCCGGTTGGCGTTCCCCCAGCTCACCGAGGAGCGGAGGAAGGACCTCACCAAGTTGGTCCACGAGCGCGCCGAGGACGGGCGGGTGGCCGTCCGGAACGTCCGCCGGCACGCGAAGGAAGAGCTCGAGCGGCTGAAGAAAGACGGAGAGATCTCCGAGGACGATCTTCATCGTTCGGAGAAGGAGCTTCAGCGGCTCACCGACAAGCACGTGGCCGAGATCGAAGATTTCCTGGGCCACAAGGAGAAGGAGCTGATGGAGGTCTAGTGCCGCCCGACCGCCGCTCCGACGAGGACGACCCCTTCGAGGGTCTGGACAAGTTCTTCGAAGAGCCTTTGGAGGACTGGCCCGAGGAGGCAGAGGCCGGTGCCGCGGAACCCGAGGCCGGCGCAGCGGAACCCGAGGCCGGCGCAGCGGAACCCGAGGCCCCGGTGGAGTCGGAAGATGCGGTCACCGAGATCGAAGACCTGGAGATCGACATCCCCGACGAGGCCGAGCTCGTGGGCGCGGCCGAGCAGCCCGCCGACGCCGAGCCGGAGCCGGGGGCTCCCGCCGCGGAGGGGGAGTCGGACTGGGACCGCATCCGCGGCGAGATGGCCCGCGAGCGCGAAGGCGACGAAGGGGAAGGGGAGGCGGCCGACGACGCCGGTGCGCTCCTGGCCGAGGGGGACGAGGCCGGAGAGGAGCCGCTGTTGCTCGAGGACCTCAAGACGATGCCGGCCGAGTACTCGGATCTCCCGCAGGAAGGGGAGGACCAGGAAGAGCCGGTCCTTGAAGAGGAGGCGGTCATCAGCTCCACCTCCGACCTGTTCGAGGAGGACGAGGAGCCCGAGCCCACCGGCGTCACCGCGGACCTCGGTGCGATCGAAGACGAGGACGAGGCCGAGCCCGAAGCCATCGAGGCGGCCGCCGAGCACTTCGCCTCCGGGATCAGGCCCGACGAGGTCGAGCCCGAGATCTTGGCCGCCCTGGAGGAGGAGGAGCCGGAGGACGGCGGCACGGTGACGATCGACGAGGGCGTCCCGCCGCCGGAGGCTCCCACCTGGCAGGAAGGCGCCCACGCGCCGGTGGCGCAGGCAGAGCGGGCAGCGGAGGCACCGGCCGAGCCCCCGGAAGGCCGGGACCTGACCGCGGCGTTCGCCTCGGGCATCTTGCTGGCGGTGGCGGTCATCGCCCTGCTGGCCGTGGGGAAGGGCCCGTTCACCGTCCTGGTCGCCGGCATCGTCCTGCTCGGGCAGCTGGAGCTCTACACGGTGATGCGAGACCGGAACCTCCAGCCGGCCACGCTCCTGGGTTTGGTGGGTGGTGCCCTGATGCTCGCGGGGGCGTTCTTCCACGGAGCGCCGGCGGTGCTCCTCGGGCTGTTCCTGACTATGGGCATGAGCGTGCTGTGGTACATGGCCGCCCCGGCGAACGCTCGCAAGAGCACCACCGTCAACGCGGGGGTGACCGTCCTCGGCGCTCTCTACGTGCCGTTCCTCGCCTCGTTCGCGATCCTGCTGCTGACCTATCCGGGCAACCTCGGACGGAACATCTTCCTCACGGTGATCGGGCTCACCGTGCTGTACGACGTGTGCGCCTACGCCATCGGGTCGCTGTGGGGGAGCCGGCCGCTGGCCCCCACCATCAGCCCACAGAAGTCCTGGGAGGGGGCCATCGGAGCAACGTTCATCCTTCTTCTGGTGGCCCTGGCCATCGTTCCCACCATCGAGCCGTTCACCGCCTCCCGCGCCGTGGGGCTGGCCATGGTCATCGCGGTCGTCGCTCCGCTCGGCGACCTGGTGGAGTCGGCCCTGAAGCGGGACCTGGGGGTCAAGGACATGGGGACCATCCTTCCCGGCCACGGCGGGGTCCTCGACCGGATCGACGCGATGCTGTTCGCCGCCCCGGCGGCGTACTACTTCCTGCAGCTCTCCCTGTAGCGTCGGAATTTTCCGGGGGGAGCGGGTACCCTGGAGACAGATGCGCAGGCTCGTCATCCTCGGTTCCACGGGCTCGATCGGGACCCAGGCGCTGGACGTGGTCCGCCGGCACGGCGATCGGTTCCAGGTCGTGGGCCTGGGGGCGGCGTCCAGCCGCGAGCTCCTGGTGGGCCAGATCAGGGAGTTCATGCCGCCGGTGGTCGCGGTGACGGACGAGACTGCCGCGGCCGAGCTCGAGGAGGCGCTCGTCGGGCTCCGGAGCGTCGAGGTCATCACCGGACCGGATGCCGCCGAGCGCCTGGCCCGCGACAGCGACGCGGATCTGGTCCTCAACGCCATGGTCGGATCCGTCGGCCTGGCGCCCACACTGGCCACCCTGTCCTCCGGGAAGATCCTCGCTCTTGCCAACAAGGAGAGCCTCATCGTCGGGGGCGAGCTGGTGATGGACCTGGTTAAGGGGGAGCCGGACCGCCTGGTGCCCGTCGACTCCGAGCACGCCGCCCTGGCTCAGTGCCTCCGAG
>DAITPV010000098.1:0-7318 GCA_036833435.1 Actinomycetota bacterium
GCCGTCGACTCTGGAGGAGGCGTTCGGGATGGTGGCGGCGGAGGCGGCTGCGGCCGGCGCCCTGCCTCTGGTGGCCCGGCACTCGTCGCTGGCGGAGGTGGCCGACGCCCTCGAGGGAGCCATCGGTCGCCCGGGGATGCTCTCCTTCGAGCCCGGAGCGGGAGCCACCCGGCGGGTGGCCGTTGCACTCGACCGGCTGCTGTCGCTCCCGCCGGAGGAGTTGGGCCGCCTCCGAGAGATGGCTCGGGATTACGTGGCCACCGAGTGGACCTGGGAGCGAACCGCGGACCGTCTGCTGGCCGCGGCGCGCTGATCCCACGTCCCCCGTACCATCCCTGGGATGAGCCGCGTCGATCGGCTCCGGCATCGGAGGACCCGGCGAGGGTGGGTCCTGGTGGTTGCTGTGGCCACGGCCTCGCTCGCCGGCCTGGGCGCCTATCGTTTCGGACTGTTCGATGAAGATCCGCCGCCCGCCGAACCTCGGGCGGCCGAGGAGCCGAACCCCCCGCCACCATCTCCCGCCGAGCCGGAGTCCCCGCTCCCATCTCCGATCAACACCGGCATCGAGGGGCTGACCACGTTCCGGGGCAACGCCACCAGGACGTACTACGGGGAGGGCCCGGTGCCGCGCCGCCCCGAGATCCTGTGGCGGTTCCCCGCCTCCGGCGGAATGTGCTCGGAGTCCTCGGACGAAGAGGGCTCGCGGACGTGGTGCGGCACGGGATGGACCGGACAGCCGAACGTGGTCGAGCCGGAGGACGGCCCGGCCCAGGTCAGGTTCGGCGCGTACGACCGGGCCGTGCACATCCTGGAGGCCTCCTCGGGCGATCCGCTGTACGAGCCGTTCCTTACCGGCGACCTGATCAAGGGGACCGTCACCTCAGATCCCGACGGGTACCCGCTGATGTACGTGGGATCGCGGGACAACTACCTCCGGGTCCTGGCCCTGGACCGAGGGAACCGCCCGGTGGAGCTGTGGAGCCTGTCGTCGGACTCGTCCCCCAACCCGGTGTGGAACAACGACTGGGACGGCTCCCCGCTGGTGGTCGACGACTACCTCCTGGAGGGAGGGGAGAACTCCTGGTTCTACGTGGTGAAGCTCAACCGTGACTATGCCGGCGACGGCAGGGTGACGGTGGACCCCCGGGTGGTGCTCACGGTTCCGGGGTTCGACGATCAGCTGTTCGCCGACCTCGGCGACCAGGAAGTGTCGATCGAGAACTCGGTGGCGTTCCACGAGGGCGTGGCCTACTTCGCGAACTCCGGCGGCCTGGTCCAGGGATGGGACGTGTCGAAGGTGCTCGAGGGGAAGCGCAAGGCTCGCAGGGTGTTCCGGTTCTGGACCGGGGAGGACACCGACGCCTCGGTGGTGATCGACGACGAGGGCTTCCTGTACGTGGCCTCCGAGCTCGAGCGGCACGGGCCACGGTCCCAGGAGGTCGGGCAGCTCCTGAAGCTCGACCCGGGGGAGCGGCGAGACCCCGTGGTGTGGGACATCCCCATCCCTGGCGAAGGAGGGGACGGAGGGATCTGGGCCACCCCGGCGCTGCACGGCGAGGCCCTGTTCGTCACCACCAACACCGGACGGCTGCTGGCCGTGGACCGGGACCGGGGGAAGATCGCCTGGGAGCTCGAGCTTCCTCCACCCACGTGGTCGTCGCCCGTGGTGGTGGACGACGTCCTGATCGTGGGGGACTGCGCCGGCGTGCTGCACGCCTATGACCTGCCCGCCGACCCCCTGGATCGACCGCCGGACGAGCGGTGGTCGGTGGAGCTGGGCGGGTGTATCGAGTCCACCGCGGCGGTGTGGCGCGGCATGGTGTACGTGGGAACCCGAGCCGGAGCCGTGTTCGGGATCGGCGACCCCGGGTAGATCTTCGGATACCGTGGAGGCCGTGCAGCCGCTCGGGCCGGGCGATCCGGCCCCTCCCATCGAGGGCCACTCCCAGGAGGGCGCCCAGGTGGTCTTCTTCTACAAGGTCACCTGCCCGGTGTGCCAGCTGGCCGCCCCGATCGCCGAGCGGTTCCACCAGGCGTTCCCCGAGCGGTTCGCTGGCGTCGGCCAGGACCCTCCGGAGAAGCTGGACCGGTTCGCCGAGGAGTTCGGGACGTCGTTCCCCGCGATCACGGACGAGCCTCCCTACACGGCCTCCTCCTCGTATGGGATCCGGATCGTCCCGACTATCTTCGTGCTGGACGACGGCCGGGTGGTGGACACCGTGGAGTCGTGGGACCGGGATGGATGGAACCGGGCCGCCGCCAAGCTCGGCGCCCTGACCGGCCAGGCCGCCGAATCGCTGTCGTGGGAAGGGGACGGCCTCCCGCCGTTCCGCCCCGGCTGAAGCTCACGCAACGCCCACTAGGTAGTGGGCTCCCATCAGGTTAGTGAGGCCACCCTCCACGCAGTGAGGCCCACCCCGATGGCCATCAGGATCACGAACCCGGCCACCACCGACGCAGTTCGTGTGGTGCGGCGTCCGAACCCCTCGGCGGCGAACCCGGCCCCGACGCCGGCGGCCAGTCCGCCGATGTGGGCCCAGTTGTCGACCCCCGGGATGGCCAGCCCGAACACCACGTTGATGGCGATCAGCATCAGGGCGCCCTGGATGTTGGCCCGGGCCAGCGACAGCGACCGGCGCCGCAGGTTGTACGCCAGCCATGCTCCGAGGAGCCCGAAGATCGCTCCCGACGCCCCGGCGGCCACTGCGTTCGCGTCGCCGAACGCGAACGACACGGCGCTGGCGCAGAACCCACTGACCAGGTAGATGGCTAGGAATCGCGCGCTCCCCAGGACCTGCTCGACGAGGCTGCCGAAGATGTACAGCCCCAGCGAGTTGAGCAGCAGATGGAACACTCCCACGTGCAGGAACATCGCAGTGAACAGGCGCCACCATTCGCCCTGGGCGACCAGCGCGGGAACCATGGCCCCCATGTCCACCAGGACCCGGATGTTGGTGGCCCCGCCCATGAGCATCTCCACGACGAAGACCGCGACGTTGAGGGCCAGGATCGTGGTGGCCGCCGACCGGGGCCGGGAGAGGCTGCGCCGAACCCTGGGCACGCTTCGGCGACCCTCGGCGACGCACGTGGGGCAGTGATGCCCGACGGGGGCCGGGGTCATGCACTGCGGGCAGATCGGTCGCCCACACCGGGTGCAGTGCACTCGGGTGACCTCGTCGGGATGGCGGTAGCACGTCTCTACCTGGGTGGCCATGTGGCTCCCGATGGTACCGCCGGTCGCTTTCTTCGGTTCTCGGTTTACGAGGCTCGGACGGCCCCGTCGCGGTGCGTTTCGGTGGGCAAGGTGACCCGGAACGCGGACCCGCGGCCCAGCTCGCTCTCGGCCAGGATCCGGCCCCCGTGCTGCTCGACCACGTGGCGAGCGATCGACAGCCCGAGCCCGGTCCCGCCGGTCTCCCGCGACCTGGCCCGGTCCACCCGGTAGAAGCGCTCGAAGATCCGAGGGAGGTCCCGGGTGGGGATCCCGATCCCGGTGTCCCGGATCGTCAGCTCCGCGTTCCCGTCCTCGGCGTCCACCTTGATCTGGATCCGGCCTCCGGAAGGCGTGTACCGGATTGCGTTGTCCAGGAGGTTCCGGGTCAGGAGGCCCAGGTCTTTGGCCGAGCCGGGAACGGTGACCGGCGATGCGTCCATGGAGACCGTCAGCCCCGCCTCCCTGGCATCGGGACGCAGCCGGGCCACCTCCTCGGCAACCAGCCGATCGAGCCGGACGGGCTGCAGCGCGGGACGCTCCGACTCGAGGCGCGACAGGTCCAGAAGGTCCGAGACGATCCGGGACAGCCGGGCGGCATCGTGCCGGAGCCGGGCCGCGAACCTGGCCGCGGCGGCGGGGTCGTCCACCAACGCCCGCTCCAGGGTCTCCGCCGAGGCCTGGATCGACGCGGCGGGTGTCTTCAGCTCGTGGGAGGCGTCGGCCACGAAGTCGCGGCGGATGGCCTCCACCCTCCGGGCCCCGGTGACGTCGCGAAGGACCAGGAGCACCTGGCCTCGAGGGGCAATGGGGATGGCCGAGGCTCTGATCACCCGGGGCGGAAGCCCGACTTCCACTTCCTGTTCGGCCGCCACTCCTTCTCTGGCGTTGGCCGCCAGCCGCTGGAGGGGGTGCGGAGCAACCGAGCGAAGGGACGCCGGCTCCGCGCCAAGGAGCCGTCCCGCCGCGGGATTGGCGTACCGCACTCGCTGCTCCTCGTCGAACAGGACCACCCCTTCCTCCATGGTCGCCAGGATGGTCTCCAACGTCCGTCGCTCCCGACGGGCGGCGTCGATGCGGGCCCCGAGGTCCGCGGCCATCAGGTTGAGGGACTCGGCCAGCGCGGCCAGCTCGACCGTGTCCTCCACGGGGACTCGGGCCTCGTGATGGCCGGCGGCGATCCGGGACACCGTCTCGGTCATCCGGCGCAACGGCCTGGTGAGACGCTCGGCGATCAGGGCCAGGGCGCAGAGGCCGGCAGCAGCGGCTACCGCCAGGCCGAGGAGCAGGATCATGCGGGCCTCTCCGGGGTTGGCGCTGTCGGCCACCACGGTCCGGTCGAGGACCACCGCCAGCACCACGATGATCACCACGGTGACCAGCACCGTTAGGCTGACCAGCCGCCCGGTGAACGAGGGCCGGGGGCGCTGGCTCACGTGGGGACCTCCGGCTGGCATCGAGGGCAGAACACCGTGGTCCGGCCGCCGACCACCATCCGGCCGAGTGGCTCGCCGCACCGCGGACAGGGGCCGTCGGGGATCCGGGCGGGCATGAGCCACCCGCGAGGGAGGCGGTCGAACCGGTCGATCGCTCGTCTGAGCACCCGGCGCATGACGGTGTGGAGGGTCCGAAGATCGTCGCCCGTCAGGTCCTCGACCCGACGGGCGGGATGCAGCCGTGCCTGCCACAGGATCTCGTCGGCCATGAGGTTCCCCACCCCGGCGATCATGGTCTGGTCAATGAGCAGCGCCTTGATCCTGCCTCGCCTCCGGCTCAGTCGCTCGAGGAACGCTTCCAGGGAGAGGTCCAGCGCATCCGGGCCGAGCGGACCGAGGAGCCTGTCCACATCTCCTCGCTCGTGGGCGAGCCACAGGCCGCCCAGCTTCCGCATGTTCCGGTACCGGAGCTCACCGGCATCGGTGACGAAGATCACCCGGTCGTGGCGGTGGCGTCCGTCCGCGTCGCCGGCCCATCGAAGAGTGCCGGTCATCCCGAAGTGGAACAGCACCGAGGGACCGGTGGTCCAGGCGATCAGCCATTTCCCGTGGCGGTCCGGCTCCTCGAACCGATGGCTTCGCAGCGACCGGTCCAGGTCGGTGGACGTGGTGTCTCGAAGGACGCCCGGGTCGGTGACGATCACCTCGCGCACCGTCCGTCCGGTGGCGTGCCGGGCCAGGAACCGCCGCTCGTGCTCGACGTCGGGGAGCTCGGGCACCGCTTCACGTCAGGGTGTCGAGCAGCTCCTTGACGCGGAGCTCGATCTGGTCGCGGATCTCGCGGACCTCCTCGATGGGCCGGCCCGCGGGGTCGGCCAGTTCCCAGTCCTCGTACCGTTTCCCCGGGTACACCGGGCAGGTGTCGCCGCACCCCATGGTGATCACCACGTCGGCCGACCGGACCGTCTCGTCTCGGAGCGCAGCGGGTCTTGCGGAGGCGAGGTCGATCCCCATCTCGCGCATCGCCTCCACCACCGGGGGGTGCAGCTGCTCGGCGGGCTCGGTGCCGGCCGAGTGGACCCGGATCCTTCCTTCTCCCATCCGCTCGAACAGCGCCGCGGCCATCTGCGACCGTCCCGCGTTGTGCACGCAGACGAACAGGACGTCCATCACGCGGTGGGCGGCGGCACGTACCGGGCCCGGATGACCCGGCGGCCCTCGGTGTCCAGGATCCACGTGGAGCCCTTCTTGAGCTTGAGGTCTCCTCCCTGGATCACACCTTCTCTCACCAGGTAGCTGAGGACGTGCTCGACGACGTCTCCGTGCGTGCACAGCACCGTGGGCTTATCCGCCACCGACGACAGCAGGGCGACGACCTGCTCCGGCGATGGTCCCTCCGCCAGTGACTCCTCGATCTCGAGCGGGAGCCCCCGGGCCCGGGCCAGCAGCTCCACCGTCTGGCGACAGCGGACCGCAGGGGCGGACAGGATGCGGGCGAGGGGCATGCCGTCGAGCTGGTACACGAGGGACTCGGCTTGCAGGAAGCCTTCCTCGTCCAATGGCCTGAGCTCGTCGGGCTCGTCCCATTGCTCCCGGGAGCCGGCCTTTGCATGGCGGATCAGATACAGGGGGACCGTTCGGGTGTCGGACTGCTGGACGGTGGGGGCGCCGCCGTGGGCTCCGTGCGTCCCGTTGGCCTCCATCATTCGGAGCAGCATGCGATCGTGCTCGTAGCTCAGGGCACCCACGGCGGTGTCGAAGGGGAGCCACCGAACCTCGTCCACCTCGGGGTTGGGCTCGAACCTCCCGGACAGCGGACGCATGACCCAGTACTTCACGATCTTGGGCCTGCCCTTCCGGTCCCGATACGACGTCCCGCCCAGCTCGCGCTCCAGCCGGCACCGCAGCCCCGTTTCCTCCTCGACCTCCCGGAGGGCGGCCTCCTCGTCGCGCTCGGAGGGCTTGAGCTTCCCCTTGGGGAACGTCCAGTCGTCGTACGCGGGGCGATGAACCAGGAGGATCTCCGTCGATCCATCCGAGCCCCGGTACACGATCCCTCCGGCGGCGCGAACGATGGTCATGACCACGCCTTCTTCCCCCGGGTCCGGAGCTTCTGAACCCCGGACTCGAGGTCGGAGTGGCGGACCTGGGCCTCGGCGCGGATCACCGCCGCCAGGCGCCCGGCCACGAAGGCCGCCCGTCGCCCGGAGGCATGGTCCCGGAGCCAGTTCTCCGCGACCACCGCGTCTTGGTGAGCACGCAGGAGGTCCTGGACGTCGGCCGCGGCTTTGGCGAAGCGGCGCACGGGCTTCCCCGTCACCGGCGCCACTGCCTCCGCGGCGTAACGGGCCCGCTTGATCTGGATGCGGGCTCGGTGCAGGCGCTCGTCGTCCGGCTCGGTTCCCAGCTCGTTCAGCTCCCGCTTCGCCCGGCGCCACCGTCTGCGGGCCAGCGGGACGACCATGTCTGCGGCCGCCGACCCCCCGTCTTCGACGATCGGAGGCTCACGGGCCATGTCCACCAGGTTGTTCAGCAGCGCCACGTACCGGTCTCCCCGGAGGCCTTCCAGCAGGCGCTCCCTGGCCTGGATGCGCTCGGTGACCAGAACCCGGATCCCCCGCATCGCGGTGGTCCGGTCCCGGTCCGGCAGGGTCTCGGCGCGCGACCGGAC